>CANSWW010000095.1 GCA_947650845.1 uncultured Lachnospiraceae bacterium | reverse complement strand
GATTCCATGCGAAGTCATTTCCGGGATGTTTCGCAGGGTCGGTCGTTACGGTGGTTCATAATCGCCGAAATCACCGGCACAAACGGATTGAATTTATGGCAGTGGATGCCGAAGCTCTCCAGCTCGTCCGGATAACGCATCGGCAGACGCTGGATGCAGCCCACATCGTCGTACAGCACCCGCACCTCGACCCCGGCCGAAGCCTTCCTTTTTAAAATATCGAGGATCGTATCCCATACATATCCGTGCTCGATGATAAAATATTCCAGAAAAATAAATTTCTGCGCCTTTTCCAGCTCCGCTAAAAGCGCCGGAAAATACTCCTCCCCGCAGGGCAAAAAATGCGTGTCCGTATGCTTGTACACCGGGTAGCCCGCCTTGCCGCGGATGTAGGCCACCTGTCTGGCCACGGCCGGACTTTTGGCGGCAATCTCCTTCTCCGCCTGCGTATCCTGCACCAGCGTTTTGCGAAGCTCGCCGAAAATCTGCTCGTGGCGCTGTTCCGCGCTGGCAAAGAGCCGCTGGCGGCCAAAGAACAGATAGAGGATAATCCCCACAAACGGGACCGCCAAAATCAGGATGATCCAGGACAGCTTAAACGACGAATTCCCCGGCTTGCCCGCAATGTGCACCGACAAAACCCAGCTCGCCAGAACTAAACACAATGACGCCAGCCGATGATACTGGCTGATCGTCCACACCGACAGGCTCAGCCAGGACAGCTGGACGAGGATGGCCACCGCCACCAGCACCACACGGCTTGTCAAAAATTTAAACAGTTTTTGCATAATCCCTCATTCGGTCTAATAAAACGTGCGCCACCTGCTCCTTGGCAAGAAGCGGCAATTCCTCGCTTTTTTCTTTGGTAATGATGGTCACGCGGTTGGTATCGACGCCGAAGCCCGCCCCCTCCTCCCGCAGGTTATTGGACACGATCAAATCCAGATGCTTTTTTTCCAGCTTCCCGCGGGCGTTTTGCTCCGCGTTCTTTGTCTCCATCGAAAAGCCGCACAGCACCTGGCCAGGCCTTCTGGCTGCGCCCAGCGCCGCCAGGATATCCCGTGTGCGGGTAAGCGGCAGCACCAGGCTGTCGTCCGATTTTTTGATTTTTTCCAAAGCCGTCTCGGCCGGACGATAATCGGCTACCGCCGCCGTCTTGATAATAAAATCGGCCTCCGGCGCGCGCTCCATGACCGCCCGGTACATATCCTCCGCCGACTCGACGCAGATCCGCTCCACAAAGGGCGGCGCCTCTAGGGATACCGGCCCGCTCACAAGCGTCACCTCGGCCCCCCGGTACATAGCGGCCCGCGCGACGGCGTATCCCATCTTGCCGGTCGAATGATTGGTGATAAATCGCACCGGGTCAAGCGCCTCGCGGGTCGGCCCGGCCGTCACCAGCACGCGCTTACCGGCCAGGTCCTTTTCGCAGGCAATTTCCCGCAGGACATACTCCACCAAAAGCTCCTCCTTTGGCATCCGCCCGTCGCCCATATCGCCGTTGGCCAGCATCCCGTGCGCCGGCGTCACGATCTCATAGCCGAAGCAGGCCAGGCGGCGCAGGTTGTCCTGCACGATCGGATTGTGGAACATATTGTGGTTCATGGCCGGGGCGACAATCGTCCTGCAGGTGCAGGCCATAATCGTCGTGGTCAGCATATCGTCGGCAATACCGGCGGCGATTTTGCCGATGACATTCGCCGAGGCCGGCGCTAAAAGCACCGCGTCCGCCCGCTTGGCTAACGCCACATGCTCCACGCTGAACTCAAAATTGCGGTCAAAGGTATCGACCAGACACTTATGGCCGGTCAGCGATTCAAAGGTGATCGGGTTGATAAAATTGGTCGCGTTTTTTGTCATCAGCACTTCCACGTCGGCGCCCCGCTTTTTTAAGAGACGCGCCAGATTCGCGCTTTTATAAGCGGCAATGCTGCCGCTGACAGCCAAAACAACGGTTTTCCCTTTTAACATAAGCCCTCCCTGGGTGTGAACAAAACGTGATTCAAACGGTTTTGGATTGTGCTTTTTTTGGTAGTATGGTATAATGTCGGCAGACATTATACCTGTCTTGAAATTATGTCCGGCTAACCGGAGAAAGGATCAAAGCTTTATGATTCTGGCACTGGATATCGGCAATACCAATATTGTCATCGGCTGCATCGACGAACAAAAAACCTATTTTGTCGAGCGTCTGCGCACCGACACCAACAAGACGGAACTGGAATACGCCCTGGATCTCAAAAATGTCCTCGAGCTCTACGGCATCACCCGGGCCGATCTGGAGGGCGGCATCATCGCCTCGGTCGTCCCGCCGATCTCCACCACACTGCAGCGCGCCATGGAGAAGGTCATCGGACGCAAGCCGCCTTTGGTGGGCCCCGGCATCCGCACCGGCCTCAATATCAAGATGGACAACCCCGCTTCCGTCGGCGCCGACTTAATCGTGGCGGCCGTGGCGGCCGTGCGCGACTATCCGCCGCCGCTCATCCTCATTGACATGGGTACGGCTACGACGATGACGGTCATCGACGAATGCGGCAATTATATCGGCGGCGCGATCATCCCCGGTCTGCAGGTCTCCCTGGACTCCTTAGTCAACCGGGCGGCGCAGTTAACGCGCATCGGCCTTGACAACCTGAAGCAGGTGATCGGCAAAAATACGATAGACTGCATGAAGAGCGGCGCCCTCTACGGCAACGCGGCCCTGATCGACGGCATGATCGAGCGCATGGAAGAGGAGCTCGGTCAAAAAACCACGGTCGTCTCCACCGGCGGGCTGGCAAAATTTGTCACGCCGCACTGTAAACACAAGATCCATCTCGACGACGGGCTTTTGCTGCGGGGGCTCTGGATCATCTATCAGAAGAATCTGTAAGCTATTTTAGCACAGGTTGAGAATTTTGGAAAGGGAACTTTTTTTATGGAAGCAAAGAAACACCATTGGAAATACGATATCCTCCTGTTAGCCGTGCTGGCCGTCGTGGGCGGCGGGATTTTCCTTTTTTATCGCGGAAAAACCGCGCAGCAGGAGCAGCCGGAGCACGGCGGCGAGCCGGTCTATTATGTGCAGGTCGAGGTCAACAGCCGGCCGGAGCAGCTGATCCCCCTGTCGGCCGACGGGGACTATACGTTTGACAACATCTATTCAAAAGGCGAGAATGTCGTCCACATAGAAAACGGCGGCGTATCGATGCAGTCCGCGAACTGCCCCGATCAGGTCTGCGTATACCAGGGAATCATTGAGCCGCCTACGGTAATTCCGATCGTCTGTATGCCCAATGTCGTCTATGTAAGCCTGGTGGAGCGTTCGGAGATCGACTGGTCGCGATTCCGCGCGGAAGTGGTGCCGGAGGAGCTAGCGGCGGATTACGCCGCCTGGCAGGCCGCGCAGGGAGAAAGTCAGTAGGACGCCCGAGATCTGTGCAGTGGGAATATATGCCGGTCCCTTGACCGCGGCCCGTGAAGATATACGCCATACCATGGACAGGTACGCAAGAGAAAGGAAGGGAATACCGCTATGAAGGCAAGCATGAAAGTACGTCTCAGAAAGGAACCGGTCTGTTTTACCTGCATCCTGGATAAATTTCTGGCAAAGCTCGCCGAATGCGGCCCTCAGGTACAGGACGAATTCCGCCGCCGTTTTACGGCTGTGACGGAAAAACTGGATGAGGATACGACAGCCCCTGCCCTCTATTTTGAAGGGCGCAGGCTGCTCAACCAGTATATCCCCGATACGGAGAGACAGGTATACGAGCCAATGAAGCGAGCCTATAACCAGGCGCTTTTAGATATGGAAGAAGAATTGCAAAAGCAACTGGATGCCGCCGCCGACCCACTGGAGCTGGCGCTGAAGCTGGCCCGAGCCGGCAATTACCTCGATGTGGCCTGTGTAGATAACATTACGACGGACAAGCTCCACGAACTGCTAAGCCGCACGTCCGAGGAAGCCCTCGACTCCCGCGTATACGGCCTGCTGCAGGCAGATCTGCAAAAAGCTTCGTCCCTTGTTTATTTTACGGACAACGCCGGGGAAGCGGTTCTCGATAAGCTGTGTGTGCGCACGCTTAGAAGGCTGTACCCGGCTCTTACCATCACGGTCGTTGTGCGAGGCGGCTTTGTGCAGAGCGATATTACGATGGAGGACGCCGAGCAAATCGGCCTCACGCAGGAAGCGCGTGTCATCGGCAGCGGTGCGGCCCTGCCCGGGGCCCAGCTTCGCTACGTCTCGGACGAGGTACTGGCGGCAGCGGAAAATGCCGATGTGATTCTCTCCAAGGGGCAAGGAAATTTTGAAGGGCTCGGCGGATGCGAGCTGAATGTGTATTATCTGTTTCTGTGTAAATGCCATCTGTTTACGGAGCGTTTTTCACTGCCCCAGTTTTCCGGCTGTTTTTTACGGGAGCTGGAGCTGGCCAAAGCGAACTAATAGTTTGACCGGATTATATCCGGCCAAGATACTGACAGGAGCGATCCGGTTTCGCAATGCCCGGATCGCTCCTGTTTTATTGTCCGCCGACGGACCGAAATCCGTCGTTCCTTCCTTACTATAAATGGCTCCTACTCATACAGCGGGTACATATCCGTCAATGATTTTACCAGCATCCGCGCTTCGTCGCCGCTTCCTTCCGGGTCCGCCACGGTCATGGCAATGGCTCGGGCGATGACCTTCATATCCGCCTCGACCATCCCGCGGGTCGTCACGGCCGGCGTCCCCAGGCGGATACCGCTGGTGACAAACGGGCTGGCCGGATCGTTGGGGATCGCGTTCTTATTGCAGGTAATGTGCACCGAATCGAGCAGCTTCTCCGTCGCCTTGCCGGTAACGCCTTTGCTTAACAGGCTGACTAACATCAGATGGTTATCCGTGCCGCCGGACACCAGATCAAAGCCCTCGGCCTTCAGTGCGTCGGCCAGAGCCGCCGCGTTCTTCACGACCTGCCGGCCGTATTCCTGGAATGTCGGTTCCAGCGCTTCCTTGAAGCAGACGGCCTTGGCCGCGATCACATGCTCCAGCGGGCCGCCCTGAGTGCCCGGGAAAATCGCCTTGTTGAAATTAAATTTCTTCGCGTTCTCCTCATTGGAGAGGATCATGCCGCCGCGCGGCCCGCGCAGCGTCTTGTGCGTGGTCGTCGTCGTCACATGGGCATAGGGAATGGGGCTTTCATGGACGCCGGCCGCCACCAGGCCCGCGATATGGGCCATATCCACCATCAGATACGCTCCTACCTCGTCGGCAATCTCCCGGAAGCGTTTAAAATCCAGGGCGCGGGGATAGGCGCTCGCACCGGCCACGATCAGCTTCGGCCGGCATTCTTTTGCCAGCGCCAGCACGTTGTCGTAATCGATGAAGCCCTCGGCATCGATGCCGTAGGGCACAAAATGGTAATAAGCCCCGGACATATTGACCGGGCTTCCGTGCGTCAAATGCCCGCCCTGGTCCAGGCTCATGCCCATAATCGTATCGCCGGGCTTGCAGATCGCAAAATACACGGCCAGATTGGCCTGCGCGCCGGAGTGGGGCTGCACATTGGCATATTCGCAGCCAAACAGCCGCTTCGCCCGCTCGATTGCCAGGTTCTCCACCAGGTCTATATACTCGCAGCCGCCGTAGTAGCGTTTGCCGGAGTAGCCCTCGGCATACTTATTGGTCAAGTGACTGCCCATAGCCGCCATCACGGCCTTGCTCACCAGATTTTCCGACGCGATCAGCTCGATATTCTGCCGCTGCCGCCCCAGCTCCTTCTCCATCGCCTGCGCTAATTCGGGGTCGTACTTCTTTACCTCGTCAAAAGAAAACATATTCGGCTCCTTCCTGTCCTGTGAAATACTGCTTTTCTAACCGGGCCGGCCGCCGCCCTGTACAGGGACAGAGAACGGCCGGCCCGGTTTCTAGCATAGCATAAGTAGGGCAGGACTGCAATGTGAATTTTGAGCGAAGCGTTTCCCCTTTTCTTTACGGAATTTCGATTGACTATTTCAACCTATTTAAAAGCTTTGTATATCAAGTCAATATTCATGTTTGAGATATTGGTCTATACGAGAAATGTATGATATCAAATCAAGCGTATTATTTTCGTAATCATACGCGCTTACCCCTCTTACAATATCTAATTCCGTAAAAAGTTTCGCACTGTTTGAGTCGATATAATTTGTCTTTTCCTCAAAAATTACATGAACAAATTTCTCATGTGTCGCGGTCAGCATCTCGTTATACTCCCGATTCGCTTCCGTATCAAGCAGCCTGTAAGCACTATACTCAAGGGCTGAATCCGGTATTGACAGGCCTTTTCTCTTCATCATATTATGAAGATTAAACTGTACTGATTTTCTATATGCGTTCGTAAATTCCGACATGGGAATTGGTTCCACTGCTATGTACTTTCTTAACCAGTTCTGTAAAATGGCACTATCCACTTTTTGAGGAATTATCATAGGTTTATATTTTGCGAATAACGCTTCAACGGACATTCTGTTTTCTCCATAGTTAGTTTATAAAGATCCTATTTGATCCTATAAATTATAGCTTTCTCCCTGTATATGTCAATATGCTTGTCACGAAATCTGCAAACTTTTTCCTTGGGAATCGATTGACATCCCATTGGCGACATGACATAATCAAAACAAATCTATATTGCTGTCCCAGGAGAATTCATATGAGCCTCTATTCATTTATATCGCCCGAAAAAGAGAATACAAAAGATGCTTTCGTCGCATCATGCCGCCTCTCGCCGGCTCCTCTCACGCCCGATCAGGTCTGGAAGCGGATCGCACCCCGCCGGCCGGATGCTCACAAAGGGACCTGCGGCAAGGTTCTGGCCGTCTGCGGCTGCGCCCCGTATCGGGGCGCGGCTGCGCTCTGTACCTTAGGCGCTCTATACAGCGGAGCCGGCCTCGTGACTCTGGCCGCTCCCGAGATCGTCCTTAGCAGCATCGCCGGCCGAATTCTGGAAGCGACCCTGCTGCCGCTGCCGGATGACGATACGTTGATCGATGAGCTTGAACGTGCAACCGTCTGCGCCGCCGGCTGCGGAAAAAAGGCCGATGAGGATACACGCCGTGAGATGCGGCTGGTCCTGGCTCACGCAACCGGAACGATCGTCTTAGACGCCGGCGGGCTGTGTTCCCTGGCGCAGCTTCCCAATGAACCGGACGTCCCGGCTCCTTGCGGGGCGTTCTCCCCGACGCCGTCCTCCCCGACGCCGTCCTCCCCGACACCGTCTCCCGCCGCGGCGGCTTCCTGCGCCGAACAGCTCTCCTCCTGCGCCGGCCGGCTGATTCTCACGCCCCATCCCGGCGAGATGGCCCGCTTAACCGGCCTTCCCACCGCGCAGATCCTGCAAATGCCGGCCGATATCGCGGCCGGCTATGCCAAAAAAACCGGCGCCGTCGTCGTCTTAAAGGGCCATCGCACCCTGATCGCCGCGCCGGACGGAACCCTCTTTGAAAACCGCACCGGTAACGCCGGCCTCGCCCGCGGCGGCAGCGGCGATCTGCTGACCGGCATCATCGCCGGCCTGGCGGCCCAGGAGCTCAGTCCGCTTGACGCGGCCCTCTGCGGCGTATGGCTCCATGGGAGCGCCGCCGACCGCTGCGCGCGGCGCAAATCCGTCATGGGAATGCTGCCGGAGGACATTCTCGAGGATCTGAGCCGGATTTTTCTGGAAAACGGACGCTGAAGAGAGGAACTGCCATCACGCCCTGGAAACACGGGTAGAAAAGAGGAAACACCACTATGTCGATTTTGCAATGGCTGCTCTGCGGCTATTATCTCATTGTCAACCTGCTCGCCTTCGCCCTCTTCGCCGCCGATAAGCGCCGGGCCGTCCGCCACATGTGGCGCATCCGCGAGCATACGCTTTTACTCACGGCCTTCGCCGGCGGCGCGGCCGGCGCGCTCGCCGCCATGCTTTTATTCCGTCATAAAACGCGCAAAGCAAAATTTGTTATAATCGTGCCGCTCCTTACGCTCGTCCATTTCGTCCTGGCAACGGTTTTATTTCTGCGCGCCGGCGTCTCTCTGCTGTCGCTCTCTTAAAGGCCGCGCGGTTCCTTTTTCCTATAGTGATTTTCCTTACGTCCTTCCCGTCTGCTCACGGCGCCCATGCCGGCAGATTGCTGTACGCCATAATCAGAAAGCTGACACAGCCAAAGAGCACGCCGGTACGCACCCCCTTTACCTGTCTGTTCCACAGCTCGGCGACCATCAGCGCAAACAGCACGAACAGGGTTATCAGCAGCCAACAGCACAGGGCGCGTTTGAAGGTAAAGCTGTGATAGCTCTCAATGTAATACCACATCTTTGAAAAAGCCAGCACGATAAACGCCAGCGTCTCGATGCCCAATCCGCCCAAAAGCAGGCGCACCCCCTTTTTCGCTTTCGGCGAGTACCAGCGCGCCAGAAGAAATACGGCCAAATTTACGGCCGCCACCCGACAAAGCTCAAAAAAGCCTTCTCTGGCATAGGTGCTGATCCGCAATTCGCCGCCCGCAATCTGTTCCATGGCTCCCGCCACACCGAACAGGCGCACCGCAAAAAACACCAGATATAAAAGAACCAGCGGCGCCAAAAAGCTTCCCATCATTGTCTGCGGCGCCTGCAGGCGTTTTTCCCGGCGCACCGCCGGTTTATGATGGGCATTGTAAAACAGGCCGTAGAGATAACAGGCCGCCAGCATGGTAAAAAACAGCCCCATCCCGTTTACAGAGAAGCGCCAGCTTTCGAAAAAATTTCCGAATCCGGCCTGCAAAAGCTGTGTAAACTGTAAAAAGTAGCTGTCCGCCGCCGCTAGCATAGGCCCCACCAGGACAAGCACCGGCACGCTGATCCCCACGCCCAAAAGGATCTGCCAGCCGCGGTTTCCCGGTCTCTTTTTCCGATCGAAAAGCTGGCTAAAAAGATTACTCCACGCGCCGAAAATCCGGAGGTAGCCGCTAAAAGGCAGTACCAAGAAGCCCCGCCCCAAATCCATCAGGCTCCGTTCGTCCAGATACTCCCCGCTTCGGTTGTCATTTATCACCAGCAGCCAATAGACCGCCGCCCCGTGAAGGAGCAGGAGCATATAATAAAAAATATCCTGGTCATAGTCGGCGCACAGCGGAAACCACACAGCGGCGGCGACGACCAGCGCCGCATAGCCCCAGCCGGCCCGTGGCGTTTTCCTTCCTTGTCTCCTGACATATCCCAGTCCGGTTGCCAAAAACACCACGGTAAACAATAAAAGAAACAGGCCCATGAAGGCAAACCCGTTTCCCCAGTAATAGCTGCGCCCGATCACATGCCCCAACGCGGTCGGAAAGCCAAACACGGAGACATACAGGTAAGCGGCCGCGACCGCCGCCAACGAAAGCAGCC
>CANSWW010000094.1 GCA_947650845.1 uncultured Lachnospiraceae bacterium | reverse complement strand
TTCTTCAATCGTTGCAAAATGGTACATAACGGGCTGTGTGGAGCAGTTTAGCTTCGCTGATACGGTCCTTGCGTTGATACTTTCTACGCCTGTTTCGCGGGCAACCTCAAACGCGGCGTCAATAACCATGTCTCTTGTGATTTTGGCTTTAGGCGGCATTTCTTTTCCTTTTATTTATTTTATTATTTTTGTTATATAACGATAATTATATTATAGGTCGCGGCCTTACTTTTGTCAATCCCTTTGCTGAAACTTTACGGATCTATGGAGAAATGCCTGAATTACCATAGGCTTAATCTTTGCTGTCCACAGGGTAGACGGGCTTTGTCCTATAGGGTATAATGTCGTTAGACATTATACCCGGGATTGTTACGGAGGTTCCATATGAAAAAATAGCAGGCGGCAAAGCGGCCTTTAGGTTGTATCAGGTGGAAATACACAGGCAGTCCATAGAGAGATACGGCGGCAGGCAGATAAAGCGAGAGTCCGATCCGGGCGAAAGCGCCCCTTTACTTGCCGAGAGAAAAACAGAAAGACAGGAATGTGATACACATGAGACAAAAGCGAACCATTTTAGGATTTTTGCTCGCCGCCTTGCTGTTTGCGGCAGCGTGCACCGGCAAGCCGTCGTCGATCTGGGAGGCGGATCCAAGGGCCGTAGAATCTCCTGTAACCCGTCCTTCGGAGAGTGCGCAGGCTTCTGGACCCTGGTATGAAAATATTCCTCCGTATTCGGGAATCTCAAGCGTTTCCGTCAACGAGGGAATCCCCTTCTTTTTGGCAGAGGAGATTCCGGAGGGGGTTTTTGAGGAATACGCTCCCTTAGACGCGCTAGGCCGCTGCGGGGTCGCATTTGCAAACGTATGCCGGGAAATCATGCCGACAGAAGAGCGGGGAAGTATCGGCTCGGTCAAACCGACGGGCTGGCATACGGTAAAATATGAGGTCATTGCCGACCGCTATCTATACAACCGCTGCCATCTGATCGGGTTTCAGCTGGCCGGAGAAAACGCCAATGAGCAAAACCTGATTACAGGAACCCGCTATCTAAACGTGGAGGGAATGCTTCCATGGGAAAACGAGGTGGCGGAATACGTACAGGAGACAGGGAATCATGTACTGTACCGCGTGACGCCTCTTTTTGAGGGGGAGAACCTGGTTGCCTCGGGTGTATTGCTGGAAGCCTGCTCGGTGGAGGATAACGGGGCCGGGATCTGCTTCAACGAATACTGCTATAACGTCCAGCCGGGCATCGCAATCGATTACGCGACCGGGGAAAGCAGCTTGGAGGAATCATGGACGATGCAGGAAACGGGCACATCGGACCTGGGATATGACTATGTATTAAATACCAATACCAGGCGTTTTCATGATCCCTCCTGCCAAAGCGTTTCCGAGATGAAGGAGGGAAACCGGGAGTACTACTCAGGTAAGAGAGAAAACCTGATCGAAGGCGGCTACAGCCCTTGCGGCCGCTGCCGGCCATAACGTAAGGCAGCCATAACGCAAAGGCAATCCTAACGCAAAGGCGGCCATAACGCAAGGCAGCCGCAAAACTCAAGCGTTCTCGTCCTTCTTTGCAGTCCTCGCGAAAATATTCGCCAAAATGGCGCCGGAAATATTGTGCCATACGGAGAATACCGCGCCGGGAATCGTTGCCAGCGGATACTGGGTGAAATGGGTCGCGGCGAGGCTGGTGGCCAGGCCGGAGTTCTGCATACCGACCTCGATGGAGATAGCGCGGCACTTTGTCTCATCAAGCTTCAAAAGCCTGCCTACGCCAAAGCCGGCGGCATAGCCCAGGAGATTGTGCAACACTACAACCACGACAATCAGCAGGCCGGAGGTCAGGATTTTTTCGGCGTTGGCCGCCACGACCGCCGCGACAATGGCCACAATCGCCGTGGTGGAAATCAGCGGGAGCACGCGGACGATCTTCTCTGTTACGGAGCGAAGGAAATGATTGATCAGGAAGCCTCCTGCGATAGGCAGCAGCACCACCTTGACAATTGATAAAAACATGCTCATCACATTTACGTCAACCCGCTGTCCGGCGTATAAAAGCGTCAAAAGCGGGGTCAAAAGCGGCGCGAGGATCGTTGAGACAGCCGTCATGCCCACCGAAAGAGCGACGTCGCCGCCGGATAAATAGGTCATAACATTCGAGGATGTGCCGCCGGGGCAGGTTCCCACCAAAATGACGCCGACCGCCAGCTCCGCCGGAAGCGAAAACAGCTTTGTCAGCAAAAAAGCTAACAGAGGCATCAAGGTAAACTGGGCGAGACAGCCGATTATCACATCTTTAGGGCGGCTGAATACCACCTTAAAATCGACGGGCTTGAGCGTAAGCCCCATTCCGAACATGACGATGCCTAAGAGGGTATTGACGTAGCTGGTCTTAATGAAGCTGACCGTGGCGGGGGCAAACAGCGCCAGCGCCGCTACGGCAATGACGATATACGCCATATACCTGCCTACCAAGTCGCTGAGTTTTTCCAATGCTTTCATGTGTTGTTCCTTCTTTCCTTTTATAGTAGAAGTATTCGAGAATGACAAAAGGCCCTTGTCTCTCCTGTAAGAGACAAAGGCCTATAACACCTCTGCGGTACCACTCTTATTGCCGGTATACAAAACCGGCCGCTCAGCCGCATCCATCAATGCGCGATCTGTGATAACGGAGATCAGCCGTCCGGGCTTACGCAAGCAAACGCATCTTCAGCCAGGAAGCTCGGAGAGGATATTCCCGAAATCCTTTGCAATGCCTTACACCAGCCGGCATCTCTCTGCAGCAGCAGAATACGGTACTCTTTCTCGTCATAGCCCGAATATTTCGTTGGAGCTTATTATAGTACGAGTCCTCTGCGGTGTCAATCTTTTTTTAAAATTTTATTCCTGAGTCGAATTGAAATTCCCTTTCGATGCCTCGGAAAAAGAAATAATAGCTTCGTTCTTTCTCATAAACAGCAAGCCAAACGAACCAGGGCCGCAGTTGCAGGCAACCGATGCCGATGCTTTCTGCAGATAAACGCGCTCAAAAGGACAATATTGCCGTACCAGCTCCTGGATATAGCGGAGCTTCTTTTCACTCATCCCGGCATAGGTGATAAATAAGATTCGTCGATCAATGTTTCTTGTATCTAAAAAGACTCTTCTTACATACCGTTTTGCCACATGTTCAAAATCGCCCATCATCATCGTGGAGACGCTGATCTTGCTCTTACGCAGTACAATAACCGGATGCAGCAGCAGCGAATCGCAGATTACCTGGATCCGTCTGGATATCTTCCCGGCCTGGCACATCATATGGGTCGTGTCAATGACAAAGGCCGAGGAAATATAATGCTGCAGCCGTTTTACAACGTCGATGATTTCCTCTTTTGCCACATGATTTTCGGCCATGGAAGCCGCATAGAGAACAATAAGGCCCATGCTGCTGGAGAGATGGCCGGAATCCAATACCGTGACATTCTCAAAAGACTTTGCTGCTTCAAGCGCATTGTGGTATCCCTGGCTGGCATGTTTCGCCATTGTAATATGGATCACGTTCTGAGACTCGGTCAGCTTTTCCGCAAAAAATCGTTCGTAATCTTCGATAGACGGAGCCTGCGAGTAGCCGTTTTGGCCGTTAATCATATGCGGCAATAGTTCATCGGCCTTCAGCTCCAGCTCATCGAGGAACCTTCCCTGATCGGTGCAGACATAATAAGGGCAGACCGAGATAGAAAACTCCTGCTTCAGGGATTCCGGAAGGTCGCATACGCTGTCCGTGGTAATCATCAGGGAGCGTCGCTGTGTCTGCTCAAAAATGAGGATATCCTTGCCGATTTCCGATGGACCGGTTTCATTATTCAGTATGACCAGCTCCTTGGGCAGGATGCTCAATACCGAGGCCTCCAAAAGGGCGCCGCTGACCGGCTTGGCCAGATAGCCGCTAAAGCCCTCCTTGCGGTAGAGAAGCTGATTGTCGCTGCCGGCATTGGCGGTCAAAGCGATGACAGGGACATCCTGGCACAGACCGCCGGGCTGCGTGCGCAGCGCGTGCAGACATTGGATTCCGTCCATCTCCGGCATGAGGTGGTCCATCAGAATGCCGTCGTAGTGCTGCTTGCGCGTCAGCTTCAGACACTCAAAGCCGTCCGGCGCCGTGTCGATCTGGATTTTTGTCTCTGCAAGCAGCTTGCGAACGACCATCAGGTTCATGTCGTTGTCGTCTACCACCAGGATACGGGCCTCCGGCGCTTCAAAGCTTTGCTGGTAGTGTTCGCCCGTATGGACTATGGTACGGGATTCGAGGGTGAAGTCCCCCAGCTCGCGTTCGTCGACAATGTCCTGTTCGAGCATGACCAGGAACGTTGACCCCTTCGTGTAGACGCTGTTGACACTGATCTCGCCTCCCATCAGCTTGATAAGCTGATGGACAATGCTCAGGCCCAGACCGGTGCCCTCGATGTGGCGGTTTTTCTCTTCGTCTACGCGCTTAAACGCGTTAAAGATATAGGGGATATTTTCTTTTTTGACACCCATTCCGGTGTCCTCCACAGAATACCAGACACGTACCCGATTCAGTGTCAGACGTTCGCAGCGAACCGAAAGCGTGATATGCCCCTCGCTGGTATATTTTACGGCATTATTTAAAAGGTTAATCAAAACTTGTTTGATTCGTATTTCATCGCCGCAAAGCATGCTGGGGAGAGTGGGGTCCACGTGCAGCCGAAACTCCAGTCCTTTTTCCCGGGCTTTGATCCAGATCATATTGACGACCTCTGAAAAAAGCCGTCCGGTCTCATAGGAGACATTGACTATTTCCATTTTGCCGGATTTGATCTTGGACAAATCAAGGATATCGTTGATTAGGGTAAGCAGCATTTTGCTGGCACCCTGGATGTTGCGGGCGTTTTCCGCTACGTCGTCGGGGATATCCCCCCGCAGGATAATTTCATTCAGGCCGATGATCGTGTTGATGGGAGTACGGATTTCATGGCTCATACTGGAGAAAAAATGATTCTCCGCCTTGTTTAATTCCTCGATTTCTTTTTTTTGCTGCCGGGAAAGCTCATTCTCATCCTCATACATACGGTTTAAAAAGGAAAGAAGCACGCTGGTCAGCAAGCCCACAAGGATCATGGAAGAGGCCGAATCAAAAAAAGAGTGGCTCTGCGTGTTTCTTGCAACAAATTGCGGGTAGTAGAAGGCAATATAATAACAAAGAACCGTTTCCACCATGCAGAGTACAAAGAAGGCGATTTTGCGCCTTCCCTCCAGCGTGATAATGATATAAATAAAACAAAGTATAAACCACTCCGGCATGCCGCTGTAAAACCCGCCGGCCGTAAAAAAACTAAAGGGAAACAGCAAAAGGAGCAGGAGGGTAATAAACGTAGCGCCTGTATGGATACAATCTTTTTTAATACTTGTCTTGGCGACAAATGCGATACAGAAAAGGCTGAGGACCAGAATCAGCAAATTTATAAGACTTCGGCCCATTGGCAGTATGATCGCCAGTGCGATCATACAGATGACGGTAACCAGGCGGAACATACGCTCCCGCAGACTGATCCTATGGTCGTAGATGATTTCAAACCATTTTTTCAACATGCAGTGCATCCTCCTGAATCATAGTTTGGCAAGGCTGGCGCAGACTTTTTCATGCAGCTGTAAAAGCGCGGCGTGGTTTTCGCGGATAAATTCCGTTTCTTCCTTTTTAGCAGCCTGCTCCAGCGTTCTGGCGTGCTCGGAAAGCTCCAGGGCGCCGATGGTCAGCGCCGTGCTCTTGAGAGCGTGGACTTTTACCGCGTAGTCCGGCCAGTTATCCGCCTCATAGAGCGCAACGATCTCGTTTCGCTTTTCCACACCCTGATCATGGAACATTCGCAGCATTTCCAGATAAAAATTCTCGTCTCCGCCGCAGTAATCGAGCCCCATCTGCAGATCGAAGCCCTGCTGCGCCAAAGAAGCAAAGGGCGCGGCGGGATCCGTATTTTCGCTGTGGACTTCCTCCGCAGCAGGAGCTTCGGCAGCGTCCTCGAAAGGCATTTCGGAAGAAGAACCCTCTTCGATTGGCTCCGTGGAGGAGTATGAAGCCGTATTGTAGCGGATGTGATCCTTTGGCAGCACGCGTCGAAGCACTCGCTCGAGGACAGCACGCTCAATCGGCTTGGGAATAAACTCCGTGAAGCCTTCGCTGCGGAACATTTCCCTCGCGCCGCTGATTGTATTGGCGGTTAGAGCGATAATCGGCAGATCCTGGTACATGCCGTCATTGATTTCCCGGAGCCGCTTTAAGGTTTCCACACCGTCAAAACCCGGCATCATATGATCCAGGAAAACAATGTCATAGGCAATCCGGCCGCATCGCTCCAGGGCTTCTCTGCCGCTTAGGCAGGTGTCTACCTGGATCCCGTAACTGCCGAGAACGCCTTTGGCCACCACAAGGTTCATTTCCTCGTCGTCTACGGCCAGGGCCCGGATTCCCTCACAGGAAAAGGGCCTGCGGCCCGCGGCCTGGGATTCATCAAACTGGTTTGCTTTTAGAGCGCCGTTTAACAGGTTTACGACGGAAAGAGCAAAGAACGGTTTGCGAATGATCTGCAGCCGACTGTGCTCCGGGAGGACAAAATCGTGTTCCGAAATCACCACGACCGGAAGCGTCTGTGCCAACTCTTCATAGTAAGAGCGGTTCTCATCATATTCGGACTGCGCGATAAATACATGGGTGATCCTGTGGCTTTTCAGCAATTGGAGAAGGCCTTCAAAATTATGCACCTGATACCCCTCCAGCTTCAGTCCATCAATCATATGGAGAATCATGCGATCATAATATTTCCGGATTTCATCGCAGTTGTATTTTTCCGGCTGGAAATAGCAGGCAATGCAAAAACGCTCGGGATGAGAAACCTCGATGCTCTGCCGACTGTCCTCCACACCCTGCGGAATGGTGATATGCGCCTGTAGACCGCGCTGCTCGCCGCTCTCAAAATGGATGAAGCCGCCCATGGCATGGAGCAGGCCGCGGGCCACCGGAAGTCCCAGCCCCAGCCCGCTCGCAAACCGGCTGCTGCCGGAATCCGCCTGATAGAAATCTTCAAACATCTGCCGAATCTGTGAATTCGTCATACCGATACCGGTATCATATACATCGATTACCATATTCACGCCGTATTGCTCCTGCCTAAAGTCAATGCAGATGTTAATACCGCCTTCTTCCGTAAACTTTATGGAGTTTTCCAGAAGGATTTTCAGGATGTGAGAAATCTTCTCCGCATCGCCGATGAGGACGGCCGGCGTTTTCGGATTGATGTCGAACACCATTTCCAGCTGGTGTTTGTTGGTTTGCAGCGCCGTCGTCGTAATGACGTCATTGAGCACGGATGTGATCATGTAAGGCGCCTTTACCGAAGTCAGCGTACCTTCCACAATCTCCGTATAATCCAGGATATTGTTGATTTGATTGGACAGGCGTTTGCCGGCCATCTTGATGGAACGTATATCGTTTTGGATTTCCGGGGAAAGATCCTTTTGCAGTGTAACCTCACTGAGACCGATGACCATGTTGATGGGAGTGCGAAGCTCATGCGATACATTGGAGAGGAATTCCGCATTTTGTCTGCCGGCCGTTTCCAACTCGGCGAGCACGTTGCCGTATCGGTTCTGACTTTCCCTTCGGCGTAAAATACGGTAACGGGAAATCACGATTGCGACGATGACGACCATGGCGCCAAACCCCAGTCGTATCATATCCTGAATACTCATTTCATAGGTAATGGTATGTAAAATCAGAAAATGATACAAAATTACGAGAACATATAAAGCGGCTGTCATATACAACAGCCGTTTTTTGTCGAGCATAGAAAAAACAAGGAGCAGCATACAAGCAACCGCGGCGATGTCAAAAAGAACCGCTTTATGCACTCCAAAGAAAAAAAAGCCAACCATCAGCAGGCAGGAGCAGAGATTTTTAAAAAAAGAATCCGAACCGGCTTTTCCGATGTGAAGGCACCATACAAGGATATTGCCGATCACAAAAATCGGAACCATCCAAAGCTCCCAGGATAAGGCGATCGTAATCAGCAATAGCATCACGCCGACGATCGTAACAATGCTGGCCAGGAGCAGATGCTCGCTTGTTTGTTCTTCTGTTTTCATTCCGTCCCAAACTCCTTTGCAACCCGCTTTAACAGCTCCTGCGGCAAAAACGGCTTTTTGAGGTAATTTACCGCGCCCAGGCAGATTGCGCTGCGCACATCGTCCTCATCTCCGGATGCCGTCAGAAAAATGACAGGCACATTGATATGATCCTCCTTCATCCGCTTAAAGGTTTCAATTCCGTCCATGCCCGGCATGGCAATGTCGAGGAGGACCAGATCGATCCACTCGCGATTCAGCTTTTCCAGCGCCTGTTCTCCGGATTCCGCGAAAAGCACATCATAATACTTTTCGAGGATGATCTTCGTGCGCTTGAGATTCATGCCTTCATCATCCACTACTAAAATACGCTTTTGCATTTTAACAGCCTCCCTCATTCACTCTGGAAATCATCCATTTCTTCGTATGCTTTATTTTACAATAGGTTCAGGATAAAATCAAGACTATAAACACGCCGGACAACCGGCGGCTTTTGACCCGAAGGGAAAGGAGGCGGTTGTCCGGCGTGCATGCTTCTACCAGCTTTTTATCATAAATCCTGGCGGTTCAGAATTCAACGCCTTGATCGTAAATATATCCTGTCACGGCATCCATATATAATACAATTGCGCTTGTAAAGCTTCCCGGTATGGTCGGCACGTGAATCTCAAAAACCGGCATCAGTACATGCAGATCCCCGTTTGCCAGATCGCGGTACGGCATGTAAATAATTTCCGCTTCCATCTCCAGATTCTCCTGTGTCAAATCCACGTCGACCATGTCCGACGGCAGGGATTGCGCCCACATTTCCAGATACTGTCTTGCGGCCGTTTCGACTTTTTCCAACGTCAAAAAATCGGTTGCGGCATCGTATGTCTGAAGGATTTCGCCTGCCTGGGGCACGGCGTCAATGCGCAGCGATTGGATGCGGTCTTTTGATAAAAGCATCGAGATGGAGAATCCCGTGACCGGTATCTCATCTTCGTTGTCCGGCTCAAAAAACAGGCTGTTTTGCCCCATCAGCTTCACGCCGTTATAGTACAGGCGGCATTCAATTTCGACGGTTCCGTCCTCCAGTGTTTTCACCAGCAGATCGTCGCTGCTTTCCCATCCCAGCCGCGCCAAGAAATCCCGGGCGATCTCCTCGGCTAAAGCTTCCTCGATGCTTTCATATGGCCGATCCGTAAAATAAGCAAGCGCGCCGTTTCCCGCCGTCCATCGGTAGTCAATCCCGTCTACCGTCATGGACCATTCCTGTGACGTCCGGTCCGTAAAGGCGGAGGCCAGTTCTTTCACCTC
>CANSWW010000093.1 GCA_947650845.1 uncultured Lachnospiraceae bacterium | reverse complement strand
GCGTAGATGCAGGAGCGGCCATGCTGGGGGTTGGGGCAAAGGAATTAACAGAGTATAAGAAAGCCAGGGGCCTAGAGCCAGTCGGGGTTTAACAACGATATAAGACGAGAGAGATACCCTGCATGTGGACATAGAAAGCCTGAAGCAAGGAGCGCGTTCCTTCCCGGGGCTTTCCTGAAGAAATATGTACAAACTGTGAAAAGACTGTTAAATTTTATCACTCAGCCCGCTGTTTGGCGGCCAGGCGGTTGACATTGTTTTTTATCACCGATATAATTGTAAAGGATATTGGTTTCTTGAAAACAGGAAAAACCGCCCACGAAGCGGAGATTGGAGTACGACAGTGGAGAATAAAGAGATTTCAAATGCAGTAATTAAGAGACTCCCCAGATATCACAGATACCTGGGTGATTTGATGGCGCAAGGCGTGGAGCGGATTTCTTCGCAGGAGCTGAGTATCCGAATGAATGTGACGGCTTCACAGATTCGCCAGGATCTGAATAATTTTGGCGGCTTTGGCCAGCAGGGCTACGGCTATAATGTGGCCTATCTGTATCAGGAGATTGCCAAGATTTTAGGGCTGGACCGCGAGAACAGTATGGTGATTATCGGCTGCGGGAATTTTGGCCGCGCCCTGGCCAATTACCAGAATTTTGAGAATCGCGGCTTTGTGACGAAAGCGATTTTTGATGTAAATCCGGATAAGGTAGGGAACCGGGTTCGCAATATACCGGTTTTATATATTGATGAGCTGGCAAAATTTTTGCAGAATAACGACATTAAGATCGCGGTTTTGACAATTCCCAGGGAGGAAGCGGTAAAAGTGACCGAGGTTTTGGTGGACAACGGTATTAAGGCGATTTGGAATTTTGCCCATGTGGATCTGGATGTGCCCTCGGATGTGGTAGTAGAGAACGTTCATCTGTCCGAGAGCCTGATGCAGTTGTCTTACCGCATTGCCGAGGCGGCAAAAAATAAAAAGTAACGGGAGCGACCATGATTTTAGGTATCGGAAATGATATCATTCAAATAGAGCGTGTCAAAAAGGCCAGTCAATCCACGGCTTTTATGCAGCGCGTCTATACAGCCCGCGAACAAGAACAGTTTCAGCATATCCCTGCCTCTCTGGCAGGGAATTTTGCTGTTAAGGAGGCGGTCGCCAAGATGTTAGGAACGGGATTTCGGGGATTCGGCCCGGCGGATATCGAGGTGTTGCGGGATGAACAGGGCTGCCCGTTTGTGAAATTATATAACGAGGCGCAAAGGAGAAGCGACGCGCTGGCAATCAGCAGGATATGGGTAACGATTTCCCATGAGAAGGAGTTTGCGATCGCGACCGCGATCGGCGAGGGCGAACCGAGCTCCATCGAAGAGGCGCAGAAATGCGGTCTCACACAGACAGGCGCTATGCCATAGGATAATACAGGAGACACGATCGGCCTGCGCGCCGGTCCAGGCACGCCGATCCGAAAGAAAAAATATTTTTTGGACTTTTTGAATACACACGATTCGTTTGGAAATACTTACGGATAAGAAATACCGCAAGGGTATCCCATAATGCCCTCAGGACACGGGCAATATGAAGGAAAGAACGATCGGAGTGTGGCAGAATGATTATCAGACGCGGCGATGTGTATTACGCAGATTTACGGCCGGTAGTAGGCTCGGAGCAGGGCGGGATCCGTCCGGTGGTCATCATACAAAACGATGTGGGCAACAAGCACAGCCCGACGGTGATTTGCGCCGCGATCACCTCGAAGATGAACAAGGCCAAGCTGCCCACGCATGTGGAATTACCCTGCAGGGAGAGCGACATGGCCAAAGATTCGGTTATTTTGCTGGAGCAGCTGCGCACCGTGGATAAGCAGCGTCTCCGTGAGAAGATATGCCATCTGGATGAGCGGATGCTGCATCAGGTGGATGAGGCGCTTTTGGTCAGTTTAAGTCTGGATACATACAATCGCAGATATTGACGAAACGGCCGGCAGATGATACAATTCACCTATCAGAAAATACCGCGAGGGAGAAAAAGCACCAATGGAAGAAGGTAGTCCATTGCGCAGGATTCTGCGCACACTGGGAATACACACGGAAGATGAAAATGTAACGGAAGAGGACATCAAGACGGTCGTCCAGGAGGGCCATGAGCAGGGGCTTCTGGAGGAAGAAGAAGCCGTGATGATCAACAACATCATTGAAATGGGGGAGACGGAGGCCAAGGATATCATGACGCATCGGCGTCATATCCGCGCTCTGGGAGCGGACACGCCCTTGCGTAAGGCGGTGGACGTGATTCTTAGCGAACGCAACTCCCGCTTCCCGGTCTACGGGGAGGATATTGACGATATCCGCGGCGTCTTATATTTGCGGGACGCGGTAATCTGCAGAGAGGGCGGACAGCATGACGGCGAGCCGATCGGGCAGATTCCCGGGCTTTTGCGGGACGCCCATTTTACGCCGGAGACACGCAGCGTGCGCCTGCTTTTGCAGGAGATGCAGCGGGATAAGCAGCATCTGACCCTGGTAGTAGACGAATATGGCCAGACCAGCGGCTTAATAACAATGGAAGATATCCTCGAAGAGATCGTCGGGGACATTTTTGATGAGTATGATAAGGCGGAAGTCTTTATCACCCCGCTGGAGGGCGGCGTTTATCTGTTGAAAGGAATGGCGTCCTTAGAGGAGGTGGCACAGACGCTGGGGATCGGAAACGACGAGAATTTCGATACCTTAAACGGCTTGCTGATCTCTCTCTTAAACCGGATCCCGGCGGAAGGGGAGCGGCTGACCGTTACATATGAAAACTACCTGTTCCACATCCTGCAGGTAAAAAACAAGATGATCCAGCTGGTGCGGGCCGTGCCGATCCGGGAGCAGACATCGAAAGAATCAGATCAACTATAAAAAAGGAGAGAAAACATGTCAGGACATTCCAAATTTGCCAATATTAAGCATAAAAAGGAGAAAAACGACGCGGCCAAGGGGAAGATTTTTACGGTAATCGGCCGTGAAATCGCGGTTGCGGTCAAAGAAGGCGGCGCCGACCCGGCCAACAACAGCAAACTGCGCGATGTGATCGCCAAGGCCAAGGCGAATAATATGCCCAACGATACGATCGAGCGCGGCATCAAGAAAGCGGCCGGCGACTTGGGCAGCGTCAACTATGAAAAAATCACCTACGAGGGCTACGGCCCGAGCGGCGTAGCGATTATTGTCGATACCTTGACCGACAATAAAAACCGCACGGCAGCCAATGTACGCAGCGCCTTTACCAAGGGCAACGGCAATATCGGCACGCCGGGGTGCGTCTCCTTCATGTTTGACCAGAAGGGTCAGATCATCGTAGACAAGGAAGAGTGCGAGATGGACGCCGACGAGCTGATGATGACAGCCTTAGACGCGGGGGCCGAGGATTTTTCCGAGGAGGAGGACTGCTACGAGATTTATACCGATCCCGATGAATTCAGCCGGATCCGTGAAAACCTGGAAAAAGCCGGGATTCCAATGGCCGGCGCGGAGGTGACAATGGTCCCTCAGACCTGGGTGGATTTGTCCGATGAGGATGCGATCAAGTATCTGCAGAGAACTTTGGATCTGCTGGACGAGGATGACGACGTACAGGCCGTGTACCATAATTGGTCTGAATAAGCCTGCGGGCCGGTTCGAATTTTCATATTAAAAAAGCTTTTATATTAGAAAAGACAGGAGAAAAACAAATGCTTTGTATTAAAAACGGAACCATACATACCGCGGTGGCCCCCGAACCCTTTACCGGAGATATCCTGATTGAAAACGGAAAAATCCGCGCCATGGGAGCCGACCTGGACATTCCCGCCGAAGCGGAGATCTTGGACGCCGAGGGCCTTTTTGTATATCCGGGCTTTGTGGAGGCGCACTGCCATATCGGCCTGGACGGCTATGGAATCGGCTACGAAGGCATGGACTACAACGAGATGAACGATATCGCCTGCCCGCAGATGCGCGGCATCGACGGCGTAAAGGCCATGGACCCCGCCTTTGCGATGGCGGCAGAAGCAGGCGTGACCTGTGTGGCGACCGGCCCCGGCAGCGCCAACGTGCTGGGCGGCACCTTCACGGCGATCAAGACGGTCGGCTGCCGTGTGGAAAACATGATCGTGAAGGAAGCGGTCGCTATGAAATGCGCCTTTGGCGAGAACCCGAAGCGCTGCTATAAGGATAAGGGCAACTCCACCCGCATGTCCACAGCCGCAAAGCTGCGGGAGATGCTCTTTAAAGCGAAGGAATACGGAGAAAAGCTGGCGGCCGCCGGCGACGACGTATCCAAAAGGCCTGCGTTTGATATGAAGCTGGAAGCGCTGCAGCCGGTGCTGCGGGGAGAGATGCCCTTAAAGGCCCACGCCCACGCGACCGACGATATTTTTACCGCTCTGCGCATTGCCCGGGAATTCGGCGTCAAGATCACGCTGGAGCATGTGACCGAGGGCCATCTGGTCGCGGAGGAGCTGGCCAAGGAGCATGTGCCGATGGCGGTCGGGCCTACGCTTACGAACGCGTCGAAATTTGAGCTGCGCAATAAAAGCTGGACTACGCCGGGCGTATTGGCGGCGGCCGGCTGCCAGGTATCGATTATCACCGATTCGCCGGTGATCCCGCAGCAGTATCTGCCGCTGTGCGCCGGCCTGGCGGTACAGGCGGGCATGGATCCCTTCGCCGCCCTGCAGGCGATTACAATCAACCCGGCCCGCCATATCGGAATCGAGGATCGGGTCGGCTCTCTGGAAGTCGGTAAGGATGCCGATCTCGTGATTACGGACGGCAGCCCCTTCGAGATATCGACGAAGGTTCGCTATGTGCTGATTGACGGAACTGTAATAAAGGAAGCCTGACCGCCGCAGGCGGCAGGAAACAGAAACGCTGCTGCAATGCGAAGCAAGTATTGCGGCGGCGTTTTTTAAACGCGAAGAACACGGGACGGCGCATCCGTCAAACGACAGGCAAAAACCGGCCGCCCGTATAGAAAAAAGGAGTATGAGGCATAGTATGAGTAAGAGGGAGAGAATCGTATGCTGACCATCGGATGTCATTTATCTTCGTCCAAAGGCTTTCTTCATATGGGAGAGGAGGCCGTTTCCATCGGGGCGAATACGTTCCAGTTTTTTACACGCAATCCCCGCGGCGGCAAGGCCAAGGCCCTGGATCTACAGGACGTCGCCGCCTATCGGGAATACGCCGAAAATCATGGCTTTCCAATCATTTTGGCACATGCGCCGTATACGCTGAACGCCTGTGCCAAGGAAGGGCGCACCCGGGAATTCGCCTGGGAAACGATGGCCGACGACCTGGAGCGCATGGAAGCGATTCCCGGCCAGATGTACAATTTCCATCCGGGCAGCCATGTCGGACAGGGAGTGGAAACAGCCGTGGAGCTGATCGCCGCCTGCCTGAATCAGGCGATGAAGCCGGGGCAGACGACTACGGTGCTGTTGGAGACGATGGCGGGCAAGGGAAGCGAGGTAGGCAGCCGCTTTGAAGAGCTGAAGGCGATCCTGGAGCGCGTGCGCGAGCCGGAGCGTATGGGAGTATGTCTGGATACCTGCCATGTCTACGACGCCGGCTACGACATCAAAGAACATTTGGACGACGTGCTTGACGAGTTTGACCGGGTGCTGGGCCTTTCGCGCCTGCGCGCCATTCATATAAACGACAGCAAAAACCCCTTCGCCAGCCATAAGGACCGCCACGAAAAGATCGGACAGGGTTCGTTAGGCCTGGAAACCTTTACCCGCATCATCAACCATCCGGCGCTTTGCCGGCTGCCGTTTTTCCTGGAAACGCCGAATGAGCTGCCCGGATACGCACAGGAGATCTCCCTGCTGCGAAGCGAATACAAAGGATAGAGCCAATGGGCGCAAAGCGATAAACAGAAAGGCGTATGAAATCGACCTATGATTTTTAGCAGTTTGTTGTTTTTATTCCGATTTTTGCCGTGGATGCTGCTTGCCTATTTTGTCGTGCCAAGAAGAGGGCGCAATGCCGTCCTCTTTTTAGGCAGCCTTCTTTTTTATGCATGGGGCGAGCCGGTCTATGTCGTACTGATGCTGTTTTCCACGGCGGTGGACTACATTCACGGACGGATCATTGAAAGCGCCCGGGCGGCGGGAGAGGAAAGACGGGCCAGAAGAGCGCTTCTTTCCTCGGTCGCGATCAACCTGGGGCTTTTGGGCGTATTCAAATATCTGGATTTTTTGCTGGCGGCCGTGGGTCGTCTGCTGGGATTTTCCTTTCAGGGCTTCGGGCTGCCGCTGCCGATCGGCATCTCCTTTTATACCTTTCAGACCATGTCCTACAGCATCGATATCTACCGAGGGCAGGCCCGGGCGCAGAAAAACGCGATCGATTTCGGCGCTTACGTAGCGATGTTTCCCCAGCTGATTGCCGGGCCGATCGTGCGCTACCAAACGGTAGCGGAGGAATTAAACGAACGAAGAGAGACGCCGGAGCTGTTTGCCGGCGGCATCTCCTTATTTTTGGCCGGCCTGGGAAAAAAGGTGCTTCTGGCCAACGGCATCGGCCTTCTGTGGGATACCATAGCCGCGCTGCCGATGGCGCAGCTGACGGCCGCCACGGCCTGGCTGGGGGCGATCGCCTTTGGCCTGCAGATCTACTTTGACTTCTCCGGCTATTCCGACATGGCCCGGGGACTGGGACAGATGTTCGGCTTCCATTTCCCGCTCAACTTTGACTATCCGTATATCTCCTCAAGCATCACGGAATTCTGGCGGCGCTGGCACATTTCCCTGGGAACGTGGTTCCGGGAATACGTATACATTCCCCTGGGCGGCAACCGCCGGGGGCTGGCACTGCAGCTGCGCAACATCCTGGCAGTCTGGGCGCTCACCGGGATCTGGCACGGAGCCAGCTGGAATTTCCTTCTATGGGGGTTGTACTTCGGAGTACTGCTGGCAGTCGAAAAGGTCTTTTTGCTGAAATGGCTTAAACGCGCGCCAAGAATTGTCAGCCGGCTGTACACACTGATCCTGGTAATCATCAGCTGGGTAATCTTTGCAAGCGTGGACGGCAAAGGCGGAATCGCTTATCTGCAAGCCATGGCCGGTCTCGGTGCCGGGACGGCCGGTTCGGCCGCCGGAATGCCGGCCGGCCGTCTGGCCGATCCGACGACCTGGTATCTGCTGCGCAATTACGGGCTCCTGCTCGTGGTGTGCCTGCTGGGGGCCACGCCGATTCCCAGGCATATCTTCTTCTATTTGAAAGCAAAGGCCGCCGGCGCGGCAGACCCGGAGAAAGAAAATTCGGACACCGCGGCAGGAGCGGGCCCTGCGGCCTGGCAGCTTTTGTGGAGCGGGGCCGGAGCCGTTTTGTTTCTCGTCTGTACCGCCTACCTGACGGATGCCTCGTACAACCCGTTTTTGTATTTCCGTTTTTAAGGAGAGCTGTGAAATGAAAAAAACCACGGTTTGGATTTCGATCATCCCGTTTTTATTTCTGATTTTTGGCGGCATGCTGTGGGGAATCCTCAAGGCCGACCGGCCATATTCCGACACGGAAAACCGCTATCTGGCCGCGCGCCCGGCCTTTAGCTGGAAATCGCTCTTTGCCGGGGAATTTACCAAAGAATATGAAGCCTACGTATCCGACCAGTTCCCGCAGAGAGACCGCCTGGTAGGACTAAAGACCCGCATGGAAGCGCTTCTAGGCAAAACAGAGACCAAAAACGTCTGGCTGGCCGACGAAGAATATCTGATTGTAAACCATCCGGCAGCCGATTTTGAGAGCGAGCTGGCAGAAAAAAACAGCCGGGCGCTGGCAAAAGCCGTCTCCTACTACGCCGAAGCGCTGGGAGACGATCACGTGCGGGTACTGCTCATACCGACGGCCAGCCAGATCCTGACCGCAAAGCTCCCCCGAAACAGCCGGCCCTACGACCAGTCGCAGTATCTGGAAAAGGTGCGTGCGGCCATCGGACAAGACACAGCCAAAGACATATTTGTCGATATAGAATCCGTACTATCCGCCCATGCCGAAGAATATATTTTTTATCGGACCGACCATCACTGGACGACGCTGGGGGCCTTTTACGCCTATCAGGCCTGGGCCGAAAGCCTGGGGCTTACCCCGTTAACAGACAGCGCCCTGCGGCCCGTATCCGAACAATTCCTTGGCACCACCTGGTCCAAGCTGCACGCCATGGGGAAGGCCGACGTAATTTCCGTCTATGACAGCAAGCGCCCGGTCGTGCTGACCCACAACCAACAGACGCAGACAGAAGGCTTTTACGACTGGGAGGCATTAAAACAGCATGACCAATACGCCGTATTCCTGGGCGGCAACGACGGACTGCTGGAAATCCGCCCGCCCCGGCCGGAAGCCACCTCCACAGGCAAAACAGACAACGGCGAACCGGCCGGCCGCGCCCCCGTGCTGCTCATTGTCAAGGACTCCTTTGCCAACTGCTTTATCCCCTACGCCGCCGAGCATTACGAAACGATACTGGTAGCAGACCTGCGCTACCTAAACATGAGCCTGCAAGCGCTGGCCGAGCAATACGCAGTCACCGATGTGCTAATACTCTACAACATACAGGCCTTCGCCACAGACGCGACGGTATTCCGGATTGCCAAATAACACGCGGCCTGCCGCATCCGATCCGGCCCAAGCACCGCAAGCCGCATTTTCATCGGCAAAGAAGAAAAGGAAGAAGCAAATGAAAACAATACGCCTCGACAAATTTCTGGCAGACATGGGAAAGGGCTCCCGCAGCCAGGTAAAACAAGCCCTAAAACAAGGCATGGTAACAGTGAACGGAGCCGCCGCCCAATCGCCGGAACAAAAAATCGACCCCCAGACAGACCAGATTCTCTATGACAAAAAGCCGGTAACATACCAGCGCTTCGCCTATTATATGCTAAACAAACCGGCCGGCGTCATATCCGCCACCGAGGACCGCAAAGAGCGAACCGTCCTGGACCTGCTTGGCAGTGACAAACCAAGCGGCCTGTTCCCTGCAGGACGACTGGATAAAGACACGGAAGGCCTGCTGCTACTTACCAACGACGGCGCATTAGCCCACCGCCTTCTGCACCCCAAAAAGCACGTAGACAAAACCTACTACGCCAAACTGGAGGGAAGCATAACCGCAGAAATGATCGAAGCCTTCGCAAACGGACTTTCCATCGGAGACGAAGCCCCCACGCTCCCGGCCCGCCTAACCGTTCTTACAAACGGCCCGGTATCTACGGTAGAAATCACGATCCACGAAGGACGCTATCACCAGATCAAACGAATGGCCGAAGCCGTAGGAACCAAAGTACTCTATCTAAAGCGCCTGTCCATGGGCCCGCTTCGCCTTGACCCGACGCTTGGCCCCGGGCAGTACCGGGCGCTGACCGAAGAAGAAAAAGCGCAGCTTCTTTGCTGAAACGTACCGCCCGCCCCGTTTTTCATTGGACAACGAAGCCGAAATGTATTATAATATTCCTGACAACCAAGCCGGAA
>CANSWW010000092.1 GCA_947650845.1 uncultured Lachnospiraceae bacterium | reverse complement strand
CCGGTGTTTTGCAATCTGGCCGGGAGGAAGGAATTTGTCCTTTCCATAAAGGAAAAAGTTTTATCGCTGCCGAAAATTGAAAATTATTCGTTGGAAAGACAATGCCTGTTTGCCCATTTTGATGTTATATAAATCATTTCTTATACAAGGAGGAACGAACATGAGCGAAAAATTAACAGCCCGTCGTCTGGCCATCGTGCCGACGACCCATTGCAGCCTGAACTGCAAGCTATGCGGGGATTTCTTATATGGCCCGGTAAAGCGGCGGCATATTCCCCTGGAGGATGTCTGCGGTGATATCGACGCCTGCTTCGATCTGTTTGACGAGGTGGTCTGGCTGCAATTTGTGGGTGGGGAGGTTTTTGTATACCCGGATTTTGCAAAGCTGCTTCGCTACGCGGTGAAATATATCGACCGTTTTGAACGTCTGATTATCGAGACCAATGCTACCGTCTTTCCGAACGAAGAAGAGCAGGAGGCGTTGCTGCAATACGGAAACAAACTAAGCATATATATCAGCAATTATGGAAAGCTGTCCAAAGCGCGGGATCAGTTTGTAGATTTCTGTGAGAAACATGATATTGAATGCAATCTGAAAAAATATCATGATGAGGATCAGTATTTTGGCGGCTGGATCGATAATACAAATCCGCATGATTTGAAGGAGCCGGGGTACGTGCTGGAGGCAAACGCACGCAACTGCCCGCAGAGCCGCATCAAAAACATGCATGTCTATGACGGAAAGCTGCATCGCTGCGCGAATTCCTGTTTCATGCTTGAAATGGGGCTGTTTCCCCCGAAGGAAGGGGACTTTGTGCGCCTGCGCGACGACCGTCTGAGCCGGGAAGAGAAGAGAGAAATACTGTCTCAATTTTACGAGCACGCACGGCGTTCCTGCCGTTATTGCAAGCAAAAATATATGGATATACTGCCCCGGTATCCTGCGGCGGAGCAGATGTAGCCGATCGGGAGGGTTCCTATGAGCATATTCAGCAGGCATTTTCCATTAGGTTTGGGAACATCTCGGTTTCCAATCTCCGGGCCGGGAGATACAAAAGGGATTGAGAAGTCCGTTCGTCTGGTTCAAAAGGCCCTGGAGAGCGGGATTACCTATGTGGATGTTGGCTATAATTATTCGGCAGGAATGGCGCCCTTTGTACTGAAAGAAGCATTTAGCCAGACAAAGAGACCGTTTTCGGTGACGGCCAAGGTCATGTACGGGCAGGACAGGACGGCGGATGAGGCCCGCAGGCGCATCGAGCTGTATCTAAAGACAATGGGCCTGGAAAAAGCCCAGTACTTTACATGCTGGACGATCTGGAATTACGGCGTATTTGAAAACATTATGAAAAAGGGCGGCATTTATGAGGGCGCTCTGCGGATGAAGGAGGAGGGGCTGATCGATCATATCTGCTGTTCCCTCCACGCGGTCCCCGGAGATATATTGAAAATTATAGAAAGCGGGGCCTTTGAAGGGATTACGATTTCGTATTCTATGTTAAGCGCGGCCAATATGCTTCCGGTTCTGGATGCCGCCTATGAAAAAGGCGTCGGCGTGGCCGTGATGAACCCGCTAGGCGGCGGTGTCATTGCGCAGAATCAAGATTATTTTTCCTTTGCCTGTGGAGAAAAGGATGAAGCCAACACAATTCACGCCGCGCTGCGCTTTGTCAAAGCACACCCGGCGGTGGATATCGTATTGGGCGGTGTAAAAAGCGAGGAGGAGCTAAGGGACAGCCTGGGCGTATTCTTAGAACCCGATCCGGAGCAGCCCGCCAAAAGGCTGAAGCGGGTCCTGGGAAGCGTCTCCGGCCTGAAAGGCTTTTGCACCGGCTGCAAATACTGCGCCGGGTGCCCGCAGGGAATTCCCACCGCGGCAATTATGCGGGCGCGCAACGCTCTCTTATTTGAGCCGGTCGCCTCCTATCATCGTACGGAGCCGGAGGAGCTGCTGTATCAGATCCAGATGTTTAGGCCGTTGCTTCATGACGAGGGGTGGCTGCCGGAAACCGCGCAAAATCCGTGCGTGGCGTGTGGAAAATGCGAAAGGCAGTGCACGCAAAAGCTGGGCATTATAGACGCGGTAGCGGACACCTATCGCCGCGCGGGAGAAGCGTATTTCACAAAAGAAGCACATAAGGAACGGTTAAAAGAGCTTTTATATGAAAAGGGCTATGCAAAAGTGGGGCTCTATCCAAACGGCGGGTTTTCCAATCTGTTGATCCGCCTTTACCGGGAATTTTTTGGAGAGCCGGAGTTTGAGTGGCTGCAATTTAACAGCGATCCTAAGATGTGGGGACAGACAGCCGACGACAGAGTCGTGCACAGTCCGGAGGAAATCCGGGAATTGCGGCCGGATGTAATCGTGATCTGCACCTATAAATATGACCAGGATATTTTGGACAGCCTGCGTCCCTATGAAAAGGAGGGCGTGAAGCTTGTAAAGCTGCATAGAGCGGAGGAAATGCCGTGGGTATTTTAGAGCCTGCAGGAAGGCGGCCGGATGTCTGAAAAATACATAACCAAAACGGTTACGCAGTACAGCGGGCGGCCTCTCTCAGAAGAAGAGCTGGCTCCGCTTTGTGAGATTGCGCGGGACTACCGCACAGTGAAAAACCTGGTTTTTGAGCGCTATGGAGGCATCCGCTCCCTTCCCAAGCTCTATCCCGGCTACACAATCCAAAATGAGATGACGGCCAGCGGGCTCCGCCAGGAAATGGAGATGCCCTCCGTGTATTTTTATCTGGCGCTTTTTGATGCGCTCGGACGTATTAAAAGCGAGTGGACGCGGCTGAAAAAGCGCATTCTGAAGAATATCAGCCGGAATGAAACCCTGGGCGGCGAGGACAGGCATTATCTGCGCTTTGCGCTGAAAACAGATGCATTGTATGCCGCGATCCTGAACGGGAAGGAGGTTGCCCTCCCGGAAGAATACGCGAACGTATATGAACAGCTGCGGGTACAGGTAGATGAGAAAAGAATGAAGCAGTATCTGCGGCGCCAGACCAGAAACTATCATCGCAAGCTCCACAGCACGGCGGCGGACGGGTTCGCCATCTCAAAGCGGGCCTACCGGTATGCAGACCATGGCATTTATATTACGACGAAGAAGAAACGGGATCGAGTATTCATTCCCCTGACGGATAATAACCATTATGAAAGCCAGCTGTACATCAAGCTTTTCTTGGAGGAAAGAAGGCTGGAGGTCAAAGTGCCGATCCAAAGGAAGATAAGGAGCCATGAGGATTATAGATCAGAGATAGGGATTGCTTTGGGGATGGAGACGATGCTGACGACCGACCAAGGACATGAGTATGGCGTTGCTTTTGGCGAATATCAACAGACATACGCACAATGGATTAGACAACAGAGTATTGCTCATACGCACAATGCCGACACGGGGAGAAAGAAATATGCGGCCGAAAAGAACCGTCGTTCCGAGGCGCTGCACAGCTACATCAACCAACAGTTAAACCTCTTTCTGTCAAAAGAGAAGCCCGCACGGGTCTACATGGCAAAGCTCCCGAAGCAGGAAAGCCGGGCCGGGAGTCGGGAAATCAACCACGCCGTCAGCATGTGGCAGAAAGGCTACATACGCAGCCGTTTGCTGCAAAAATGCGCGGAACAGTCCGTCGAGGCGATAGAAGTCATGGGAAAGGACATCAGCCGGGAATGCAGCCGCTGCGGGGCGCCGGGCAGTAAAAAGAAAGGCATATTCCGGTGTGAAGCCTGCGGCTTTGACGGAAAGGAAAAGCAGAATACGGCGGCCAATGCATTGAGCCGGGGACAGGCGGGGAGGATTGTCTTGTAGCTCCTATAAGATTGGTTAAGTTCAGATGGATGAAGGCAGGGATAAGTACGGCGGCAAGCCGGATTTTACCGAGAGGACCGGGCCTGATGTCTTGACCGGAATATAATCCGGCCAAGATCTTAACATCCTTGAAATAAAAACAGGCACGGTGTGCGAAGGCAGGGAAAAGCCCCTGCGGATCGGGTATGCCAAGACTCTTGTGAACTGCCGCAGGGCAGATGTAGCGGGGAGCGAAGCGGCGAAAGCCGCACTGAGAGATCGGACCGATATACCTTATTTTAAATGTGTTCTCCGGCAAGTAAACATGTGCTTAACTCTTGAATCCTGTTGCCGGATGTGCTATAGCAGAGATACAAAAGGGAAAGCCAGAGAGATACGGCTTACCCTCAATGGTTTCTGTGTTTTGCTCTACAAGCAAGCCTCGGGACAGCACGTTTTTATTGATCTTGATTTCCAGGGCCCTATTGACAAACCCGCCCGTATCGCATAAAATAAGGAACAACAGCAACGAACAGGAATAGTAGCCCTACCCCGTCAGATCCAGAGAAAAAGCCGAACGCATTAGGCGTTTCGCTGAGAGGCTTTTCCGTCACGGCCGGTGAACCCGCCTGGGAGCTTTCTGTGAACGGAGAACCCGGAATAAATCGCGCTCATGCTTGCGCTGTTTTATTCATCTCCATAAGCAGAACGCCAGCCCGCGTTACAGGCTAAGAGAGCACCGGCCAGGCCGGTGAAACAGGGTGGTACCGCCGGAGTCGCTTTGGTCCCTTCAAAAGGGAGAAGAGGCTCCTTTTTCGCGTTGGCAATGAGCAGTGCGCCTGTGCGGAAATCCAGGTTTGCGTGCATTTATGCATGCAAACCTGGATTTCCGCACAGGCATAGGGCGAAAGCCCGCGACCGAGATGGAGCGAAGCGGAATCGAGGTTAGCACTGCGGGCCCCGGTGCAAGTCACAGTGCGCCGTCCCTTGCGTTCAAGTAACCCCAGACCCCATCCCCTCCCGAGAACACCGGCAAACACAAAGAAACACCACAAGGGTATCCCTCCATGTCCTGCGAACACGGACAAACACAAAGAAAGGAGCCTCCCTCCCATGACCCCTCGTATCGAAAAAACCCAAAAATTCCTTTACGAAAGCCTTGCCCAAAGCCCCTACTTCGCACGTCACCCAGGAAAGCTATCCTACCGCTACGAACACTCCCTGCGGGTAGCGGCGATCGGCGCCCAGATTGCCCGTGCCGACGGCCTAGACGAAGAAGCGCTCATCCTCGGATGTCTGTTGCACGATCTAAGCTACAGCCGCGAATTCATCACAGAGGAGGACTGGCTAAACCATGGCCGCGAATCCGCCGTGCTGGCGCGCCCCTGGCTTTTAGAACTGGGCTTGTCCCAAAAGCAAACCGAAGAACTCTGCTACGGCATTGCCATCCACGTAGACGATGAGGCCGATTTTGAAGGCGAACGCACCCCGTTAGCAGAGCTCATCGGCGACTGCGACAACATCGACCGTTACGACAGCTATCGAATTTACGAAATCCTGGAAAGCAGCGGTTTCAGCTCCATGGAGACGGCCGAGCAGCTGGCCTGGCTGGACAAACACCTGCCACGGATGCGAGAATACACGCAGATCGAGCTCACAACGCCGACTGCGACAAAACTGTGGCAGGAAAAAGCCCGCTTCCAGCTTATCTTCCATGAGCGGCTGTACGAGCAGCTAACGTTGCCCGGCCGGGTGCTGTAGATACAAACTATCCCCAACAAATACAAAAAACAAGGAGAAAACAACCATGGCAAAGGAAAAGAAACTAGTAGAAGCCATCACATCGATGGACGTAGATTTTGCCCAGTGGTATACCGACGTAGTCATCAAAGCAGAACTGATCGACTACTCAAGCGTAAAGGGCTGCATGGTAATCAAGCCGGCCGGTTACGCAATCTGGGAAAACATCCAAAAAGAACTGGACGCCCGCTTCAAAGCAACCGGCGTAGAAAATGTATATATGCCGATGTTCATCCCGGAAAGCCTGCTGCAAAAAGAAAAAGACCACGTCGAAGGCTTTGCGCCCGAAGTAGCTTGGGTAACGCACGGCGGCCTAGAGCCGCTGCAGGAGCGCATGTGCGTGCGCCCGACCTCAGAGACATTGTTCTGTGACTTTTACGCGCGCGAAATCGAATCCTACCGTGACCTGCCGAAGCTCTACAATCAGTGGTGCTCGGTCGTGCGCTGGGAAAAGACGACCCGCCCCTTCCTGCGCTCCCGCGAATTTTTGTGGCAGGAAGGCCATACCGCCCATGCGACGGCCGAAGAAGCCGAAGAGCGCACAATCCAGATGCTGAACGTCTACGCCGACTTCTGCGAAGAAGTACTGGCGATCCCGGTCATTCGCGGACGCAAGACCGATAAAGAAAAATTTGCCGGAGCAGAGTCCACCTACACGATCGAGTCGCTGATGCACGACGGCAAAGCCCTGCAGTCCGGCACCAGCCACAATTTCGGCGACGGCTTTGCAAAAGCCTTCGGCATCCAGTATTCCGACAAAAATAACCAGCTCCAGTATGTGCATCAGACCTCCTGGGGTATGACCACACGAATGATCGGCGCCATCATTATGGTGCATGGCGACGACAGCGGCCTGGTGCTGCCGCCCCGTATCGCGCCGGTGCAGGTAACGGTGATTCCGATCCAGCAGCGTAAAGAAGGCGTCCTGGAAAAAGCCGAAGAATTGCGCGCGGCGCTCGCCGAGGCCGGCATCCGTGTCAAGACCGACGCCTCGGATAAGAGCCCGGGCTGGAAGTTCAGTGAACAGGAGATGCGCGGCATTCCGCTGCGCGTGGAAATCGGCCCTAAAGATATCGCAAACAACCAGGCCGTATTAGTGCGCCGCGACACACGTGAAAAGACGGTCGTCGCCCTGGAAAACCTGGCCGAAGAAACAACCCGCCTGTTAAATACCATGCAGGCCGATATGCTCAAACGAGCCGTCGAGCATCGGGACGCGCATACCTATACGGCCCGCACCTACGAAGAATTCAAAGAGCTGATCGAGACGAAGCCCGGCTTTGTAAAAATGATGTGGTGCGGCGACGAGGGCTGCGAAAACAAAATCAAAGAGGACACCTCAGCCACTTCCCGCTGTATGCCGTTTGCACAGGAGGAGCTTGGCGATACCTGCCCGGTATGCGGGAAAAAAGCAAAAGCCATGGTTTATTGGGGAAAGGCGTATTAACGAAAAAATTTTTTCCTTGTGCAATAAACCTGCTTTCTTCTGCATTATATAAGTGAACAGGAGGAACACACGTCATGCCTGTGAGGCACATCGACCTGCCGCAGAGCCGCCCGCGGGGAACGGACGACTCGGTGGAGCACTGTATCCTGGAAATAGCGCAGGGTAAGAAGCAGGCCCTGGCCGATCTGTACGAACAAACGCGGAGCGCGGTATACAGCTATGCCCTGTCAATTCTGAAAAACAAGGCAGACGCCGAGGATGTGCTGCAGGATACGTACCTGCAGCTCTGGCAGTCGGCCGGCAGCTATCGGGCGCAGGGCAAGCCGCTGGCCTGGATGTTTACCATTGCGCGCAATCTGGCTTTTACGAGACTCCGGGAGCAAAAACGGCTGGCAGCCGCACCGGAGGATTGGTCGGAGCTGTTTGCCGGAGAAGCGCCGGAAACCTGCGAAGATCGGTTGACGCTGACACTTTTAATGGAGACGCTTTCCGACGAGGAGCGTCAGATTGTGGTGCTGCACGCCGTGGCAGGGCTTCGGCACAGAGAGATCGCACATCTTTTAAAGCGGTCGCTGCCGGCCGTGCTGTCACGATACAGTCGGGCGATGAAAAAGCTGCGAGGTGCATGGGAGGAGGCAGAAAAAAATGACAAACTCTGAGATGGAAAAACGAATCCGGACGGCAGCCGAGCATATGGCCCCCGATCCGCTTTCGGAAATTCTTTCTTCCTGTGACGAACCAAGAGAAACAAACGTTGTGCGCCTCCACGGAGGCGACGGCAAGCGGAGGAAAGGAGAAGAAAGTCAAATGGAAAAGAAAAAGAGTAAAAAGACGGGCCTGGCGGCGATCGCGGCGGTAGCGGCTGTCTTTGTGCTTGGGATTTTCGGCTGGCGGATGAACGCGAAGCCACAGGTGGATTCGCGAATCATGTTGGATGTAAACCCGAGCGTATCCCTGTATGTGGACGCGGAGGAAACGGTTTTATCAGCGGAAGCGCTCAACGAGGACGCAAAAGAAATACTAGGCAGTATGGAACTAGAAGGCGCATCGCTGGAGGTGGCTGTAAACGCGATTATTGGGTCGATGCTGCAAAAAGGCTATTTCAGCGATCTGCAAAACGCAATTCTGGTATCGGTAGAAAATCAGGACGCGGCCCGCAGCGAGCAGCTGCAGCAGGAAGTGGCGGCGATGATCGCGGAATCGTTTCCAGCCGACGCGGCCAGCACGGCGGTGTTGAGCCAGACCGTGCAGGTGAGCGGTACGCAGACGGAGGAGCTGGCAAAGCAGTACGGGATTTCACCGGGCAAAGCGGCTCTGATCCAGGAGGTGATCCGGCAGGATGCCACGCTGACCTTCGATTCGCTGGCGCCGCTGTCAATTCGGGAGATCGCTTTGATTTCGGAAGAGCGCAATCTGACCGTGAGCACGGTAACACAGGCCGGCATGGAGCTCCAAACCGAGCAGCCCGATGAGAAAGCATATATCGGGGAGGAGGAGGCGCTGAACCGTGCCTGCGCGCATTCAGGCATAGCCGTTTCCGAAGCGCAGCTGACCCGGATTGCCTTTGAGAACGAGGACGGCATGGTGATTTACCAGGTAGAATTCACTGCCGCCGAAGTAGAATATATATATGAAATCGACGCCGTAACCGGCGCGGTGCAACGGTATGAGCATAACGGCGGCGCAGCGCCGGTCGTTGAGACGCCGGCCGCATCGGAGAGTACGCCGGACAGTACGGCGACGGAAACGGCAGCCACACCGGAGACGGCAGTGACGCCGGAGACGACACAAGCGGCAGAGACGACGGCCGTACCGGAGACAGAAGCCCCTCAGCCGGAAGCACCCGCGGAGACGCAGGCTCCGGAGCCGGAACCAGCGCCTGAGCCTGAGCCCGAACCGGAATCTCAGCCAGCCCCCGAACCTCAGCCTGAGCCGACCCCCCAACCGGAAGCGACGCCAAATAATTCTTGGGGGAACGGTTATGGTTACGGAAACGGCTGCTGGGACAATGGGCACCACAGCAATCATCATAAAAGCGAGCATTGCTATCCCTGCGGATATGCGGACTGCCCGATTTGTTATAACTGAGCAGTCGGCATCCAAACCAGGGTAGCCGGCGTGGGGTAAAAAAGAGAATAGAGCAAGTATGACGGGAAGGACAGAGATGCCCTTCCCGTCAAGGCATTTTATTATGGAAGAAAAGGTATACCTGTATTTATGAACGCTGTTAAAATAAATCGCTATGCGAGCCTGTGCGAGTGAGATATAATATGAGATTGTTTCCGTCCACTTCATAGATCAGCAGCCGGTCCGGAGAGATGTGGCATTCACGACAACCCGCATAATTCCCATAGAGCGGGTGGTCTCTGTTTTTCTCTGGCAGCGTTTCTCCTGCCACCAGTTTTTTAATAATTTCAGTGAGCAAGATAATCCTCCATCATCTGATCAACATCTGAATACGTCTTGCCAAGATCCGGATCCGCTTTCATTCGTTTCACCTCCTGGATTGCTTCCATGGTTTCTTCATTCGGTACATTGCCGCTGATTTCAAAGGGTATTCTTGTGGTTGTGTCTCTGGTGGTCAACAAAGGTGTGGAGGATATTGCGGGAA
>CANSWW010000091.1 GCA_947650845.1 uncultured Lachnospiraceae bacterium | reverse complement strand
ACTTAGCCCAGCTTCCCCACACTGCACTAAGAGTAGCGCCGTGTGCCTCGTCAAATCCTGTCGCGAATTTTTTGTCTGCATTCCTCCAAAACCGAAAGGCTTTCTACAATAAAAGCGTAAGGAAAACTTAAAGACAAATAGAAGGAAATGGTTTATAATTAAACCTGTTATGAGAAGGAAACACATACGGATGTAAAAAACAACGGCGGCAGATAGGAGCTTTTATGAAGATTCCGATTAAGAAAAAGGGGAACGGTGAAGCGGCGCCCAAACCGGCGAAGGCCGGCAAGGCCAAGGCTCCCAGGAACGAGGCCAGCTTAAAAGACAGGCTTAACTCGGCGGCATTTTTGGCGCCGAGTTTTATTGGCGTTTTGGTATTCTTCATTTTACCGTTTTTGGTGGTCATATATTATGCTGTGGTGGATAACCCGATCAGCCATAACTTTGTTTTCCTCGAGAATTTTGCAAATGTGCTGAAAAACGGGGCTTTCCGCAAGGCGGCGGCCAATACGCTGCAGTTTTCGGCGGTGGCGGTTCCGCTGGCGGTCGTCCTTTCCTTGGGCCTGGCGGTGCTTTTGGAGAGCAAGATCCCCTTTCGCAGCCAGTTCCGTACGTTTTTCCTGAGCCCGATGATGGTGCCGGTGGCGTCGGTGGTGCTGATCTGGCAGGTGCTGTTCCATTACAATGGGGTGGTCAACGATTTCCTGGGTCGCTTTGGCTTCCAGGCGATCGACTGGCTGAAATCGGAGCAGGGCAAGATCGTGCTGGTGCTTTTGTTCCTCTGGAAAAACCTGGGCTACAACATGATCCTCTTTATGGCGGCCCTTGGCAATATCCCGCAGGATATCATTGAGGTGGCGCGGTTAGACACCTCGTCGCGGGCGCAGATCTTTTTCCGGATCAAGCTGCGGTATCTGTCGCCGACGCTTTTGTTTGTAACGATTTTTTCGCTGATCAATTCGTTTAAGGTGTTCCGCGAAATCTATCTGCTGACGAACAACTATCCGTTTGATTCGGTCTATATGCTGCAGCACTTTATGAACAATACGTTTGAAAACCTGGATTATCAGAAGCTGTCGGCCGCGGCGATTATTATGGCGGTGGTGATCGTGTTCCTGATCGGTTTCCTGTTCATTGCGGAGGACAGGTTTGGAAAGGATGTGGAAGGATGAGCGGGGAGACAAACCGGAAGAAGAAGCGACAGGGGCGGACGGCGCGGCCGGCGGCCGTTCGCAGCGCCGGCGCAGGGAACGGGTACGCACCGTCATTGTGACGTCGATTGCCGCGGGGTTTGCCATTTTGTTTTTGCTTCCTACGGTGCTGACGATGGCCAATTCGTTTATGTCGGCTTCGGAGATCTCGGCCAACTACGGCAAGGTGTTTGCGACGAACGATACCGGCGGCAAGGCTTACATAGCGGAAAAGGTGAACCTGAAGCTGATCCCGGATATGGTGTCGTTCAGCCAGTATATCACGGTGCTTTTGAAAAGCCCGGAATATCTTCTGAAGTTTTGGAATTCGGTCGTGCTGGTCGTGCCGATCGTGGCCTTCCAGCTTCTGGTGGCTTCGCTGGCGGCTTATAGCTTTACCCGGTACCGGGGGCGCTTTAAAGAGGTGATTTTCTTTGCCTATACGATTTTGATGCTGATGCCCTACCAGGTAACGCTGGTGCCGAACTACCTGGTGTCTGGCTGGCTGCATATCCTGGATACGAACTGGGCGATCTGGCTGCCGGGGATTTTCTCCCCGTTCGGCGTGTTTTTGCTCACGAAATTCATGCGGCGGATTCCGGTTTCGGTGATGGAGGCGGCCAAGATCGACGGGGCCGGGGAGTGGCAGATTTTTATGAGGATCTGCATGCCGCTTTGCAAGGGGGCGCTGTATTCGATCGCGATCCTGGTGTTTATCGATTACTGGAATATGGTGGAGCAGCCGCTAATCCTTTTGTCGGATGCGGAGATGCATCCGCTGTCGGTGTTCTTGTCGAAGATCAATACCGGCGAGATCGGTCTGGCGTTCGCCGTTGCTACGATATACATGGTTCCCTGCCTGCTGATTTTCCTCTATGGGGAGGATTATCTGGTGGAAGGCATCACATACGCGGGCGGGATCAAAGGTTAAGAGGAGAATAGGAAGGAGCTTACAACCATGAACGAAAATTCGACCAAGAGGAGAGATTGGATCAAAAATGCGATGATTGTATTTTTGACGGTGATGCTGATCCTGACCTTTTTCTCCAACACGATTATGAATTATTCGCTGCCGGAGGTGGCGATCCAGAACGCGACCTCGGCCAGCATTACGGCCAAGGTGCGGGGAACGGGGACGGTCGAGGCCAGCGACCCCTACAATGTGGAGATTAAGGAGAGCCGCGTGATTGCCAGCGTGGCCGTGAAGCAGGGCGATACGGTGGAGAAGGACGATGTCCTTTTTACGCTGGAGGACGCGGAGAGCGCGGAGCTTTTGGAGGCGCAGACCCAGCTGGATACGCTGCGTACGGAGTATGAGAAGGCGATCCTTTCGGCGGACAGCAGCGCAAGCCTTGTGGACCGGGTGGAGAGCGGGGAGGTCACCTCGTCGGACTCGAAGCTGGCGCAGATCGATGATTATAATAAGAAGATCGAGCGCCTGGGGAACGCGATCGAGAGCTACAATAACCGGATTGCGGAGATCGACGCGGAGCTTGGCAAGATTGGCGAAGCAACGATCGATACCTCGGGTGAGCAGTGGGCGGTAAACGAGGCGCAGGCGAATCTGGATAAGGCGACGGCCGGCGTCACAACGGCGGAGGAGAAGCTAAAGACGGCGCAGAGCGTGCTGGAATCGGTGAACAGCGGGGTGACGGCGGCACAGGAGTATGCGGCGAATTGTGAGACGGCGCGCAATGAGGCACAGAAAAAGTACGATGACCTTTACGCCCGGTTTATTAACTTATCCAATAAGGCCGAAGCAGACCTGACCGATACGGAGAAAACAGAGTTAAATCAACTGGGGGGAGAGACGGGGAGCGTAGAGACGGCGAAAAAGGCATTGGCCGATGCGGAGACCACACTGGCAGCGGCCCAGCAGGCGGTGGCCGATGTACAGGCAACGGTGGAAACGGACCGTGCCAACGCCCAAAAAGCGGTAGACGCGGCTCAGACCGAGTATAACAATGCGGCGAATAACAAGCAAAACTGTGAAAACGCCCTGGCCGAAGCCCAGCGCAACCTCTCCAACAAGCAGGCCAGCACGCCTGACAACAGCTATCGGGACGAGTTGAACAATGAAAAGGCGGATCTGAGCGCAAGCCTGGCGAAGGCGACGACCAGCAAGGCCGAGGCGGAGGCCGACTTACAGGAGCTGCTGGCGGGCTTTAGCAAGGAGGTCGATCTGCTTGACATGCTGAGAAAAATTAAGGAGCAGGAGGAGAAGGTAGAGAAGCTGAAGGCCAACGCGACCGGCGCGACGATCGTGGCTCCGGTATCAGGGACGATTGCCAGCGTGGGCTATGTGGCCGGGGAGACGACGAGCCCGGATCAGCCGCTGGCGCAGATCGTTATGACGGAGAAGGGCTTTACGCTGAGCTTTTCCGTGACGGCGGACCAGGCCAAGAAGATCAGTGTCGGCGATGTGGCCGAGGTGCAGAATTCCTGGTATTACAATGATTTGAAGGCGACTGTATCCGGCTTCAAGGCCGACCCGTCCAACCCGCAGAACCGGATGGTCGTGTTTGATATACAGGGAGATGTGCAGGCAGGGCAGAGCCTGAGCCTGTCGGTCGGGCAGAAGAGCGCCAATTATGACGTGGTGGTGCCAAACAGCGCGATCCGTGAGGACAACAACGGTAAGTTTATCCTGATCGTGGAATCGAAATCGAGCCCTCTTGGCAACCGGTATATTGCCACACGTGTGGATGTGGAGGTGCTGGCGTCCGACGATACGATGTCGGCGGTCAGCGGCGGCCTCTACGGCTATGAATCTGTGATTACGACATCGACCAAACCCGTTGAGGCAGGAAAACAGGTTCGTCTGGCGGATTAAAGGAGGGAGAGCATGAAACATCCCATTGAATGGCTTAAAAGCCATCCGCTTACGCGCCCGACCCGCCGGCAGTGGATTCGGATCCTTGTGGCGGCGGTCTGCCTGCTTTTGTATGGGCTTTTGAGCCTGTCGGCGTTTCTGATCGTGGACGGCCAGCCGGCACAGCGGATGGCGCAGCGCTGGGACAGCGAGGGCGGCGCGGCGCAGATCAGCTGCTTTTTCCCGGACAGCGTGCAGGCGGAGCCGGAGACGATCCTGGGATTTGAGTATACGCTGAAAAGCAAGCTGCAGGAGGCCTCGATTGAAGCGGCCTCGGAGAACGCACGTCTGTTTGCGTCGGCTTACAGCGCCAAAGGAACGATTACGCTGTCCAGCAATTTGGCGAGTGCGGAGGTAGGGGCCTACGGTGTCGGCGGCGATTACTTTATGTTCCATCCTTTAGAGCTAGAGCCGGGCAGCATGTATTTTAGCGGCGACGATATGATGCGGGACCGGGTGCTTTTGGATCAGAATACGGCCTGGCAGCTGTTTGGCTCGTATGATGTTGCCGGACAGCCGATTACGATTGGCTTTGGCCCGGAATCCCATGTCGGCGTGGTGGCCGGCGTGATCCGCAGCGAGGGCGGATGGATGAATGAGAAGGCAGGGGCGGCGGAAAATACGGTCTACCTGTCATATGAGATGCTGAATACGTATGGGCAGCACAGCGGTATCAATGCCTATGAAGTGGTGATGCCAAATCCAATTACCGGCTTTGCCAAGGGAATGGTGGAGGAGAATATAGGATTTGAGAAGGAAAAGCTGCAAGTGGTGGAGAACTCGAACCGTTATTCGATGCCGGCCCTGTTTGGAGTTATCGGGCAGTTCGGGACGCGTTCGATGAATGCGAAGGCGATTATTTATCCGTATTGGGAAAACGCGGCCCGGGGGGGGGAGGATATCCTCTCGATCCTGCTGGTGCTGCGCCTGGTGTTTCTGGCCATCCCAGCCGTGCTGCTTGTGCTATGGCTGCGAAAGCGTTGGAAAACGAGAACGTTCCACTGGGCGGATGTAAAGAACTGGCTGGCGGATCGCCGGGAGGCCCGCTGGGCCAGACAGGCAGAGAAAAAGGCGGCCGGACAGGGAGAGAAAGCGGACGGGAAAGGAAAATGATGGCTGCACAGCCGGTTAGGAGCCGGAAGCGGCTAAGGGAGGAGAGGAAATGAAACGAATGGCGAAACGGGTATGCAGTGTCCTACTGGCGCTTGCGATGCTGTGCGGGCTGGCGGCCTGCGGCGGCGGAGGAGGGGACACGAATAACACGGCAGCAAAGGAGCATGTGTTCCGCGCGGAGGACGTAACGCTGGAGCTGGAGAAGCCGGTGAATAATGCGCGTAGTATCTGCCGGGTGGGAGACCGCCTGTACATGATGTGCACGAATTGGAATGAAACGGGGCAGGAAACGTATCTGATCTCCATGAATATGGACGGCTCGGACGCGAAGAGTATCGAGCTGGCGATCAACAGCGAACAGAGCGATAATGCGATGGGCGGCTTTTACGACGGCGGGATTGCCGTGCCGGAGATGAAGGAGCCGGTGGCGCGCGTAGAGCCGGCGGAAGAGCCGGCCGAGGGCGAGGAGGCGGATTTGCCGGAGGATGAGACGCTACCGGAAGGGGAGTCGGAAGGCGAGGACGGGACACAGCCAATCGCGGAATCCGTAGGAGCTACGGAGCCTGCGGACGAGGAGACGGGCAGCGACGTGCCGGCTGAGACAGATGGTGAGAACGGTGATGACGTGCCGATAGCGGATTTTGATACCGAGAAATACCCGGATGAGGCTGCGGCAGTCAGCTATGGCTATAACATCAACAGCATGGTTTCGGACGGGACGAACCTGTATCTCATGATAAACGAATACTACAACGATTACCGCGATCAGAACAACCCGGTTTACCAGGAAAGCTATTTTCTGGTCGGCATCGATTTAGAGGGCAAGGAAACCTGGCGCCAGGAGATCGGAAAGAACGGTAATGACAGCGAAACCTATACCTATGTCAATTCGGCCGTAGGGATGTCGCAGGGGGTTCTTTGCGGTGTGCAGAGCGACAAGGGAAATATGTTCCTGCTGTATGACGCAAACGGGAACAAGACCGATGAGTTTGCGCTGGAGACGGAGGATGCAGGCGGTTTCTTTGTGAACGGAAAGGGAGATTTGTACCTTACTTACTGGGGGGAGGTAGGGGGCTCCTGGCAGCAGATCCTCTGTTCCTTTGACCTGGCGACTAAGACGATGTCCGAGCCTCTTTCGATTCCGGGCATGAGCGGCTATAACCTGAATATCTGCCAGAACGTCTACGGCGGGGAATACGATTTGTACCTCTATGATTCGATTGCCCTCTATGGCTACAAGATCGGCGACGCGGACAAGACGGAGATCATGAATTTCATTGATTCCGACCTGGACAACAGCTATATGAACAGCCTGGCCGTGCTCGACGACCGGTCGCTGATAATGCTCTCGTATGATTATACGATGAACAATTATGAAGGGCAGTTTATCTTTTCCCGGCTCTCCAAGGTGGATCCGGCGGATGTGAAGGATAAAACCGTATTGCAGCTGGCTTGCTATGGGAACCTGTGGGAGATCCGGCCGCTGGTGATCGCTTTTAACAAGAGCAACGAGAACTACCGCATCCAGATCAACGACTACCAGAGCTATGACGAGGCGGATGACTGGATGGCCGGCATCACGCGGCTGAACAACGATATTGTCTCAGGAAATGTGCCGGATATCCTCTATCTGAATGGCCAGATGCCGGTCTCCAGCTACATCAGCAAGGGGCTGTTTGCCGATTTGTATCCGTTTATCGACGGTGACGCGGATATGAAGCGGGAGGATTTCATGGGCAATATCCTGGAAGCGTATTCCGTGGACGGGAAGCTGTATCAGCTGGTTCCTTCCTTTAATGTCGTCACGGTGGTCGGCAAGACGAAATATGTCGGGGAGACGCCCGGCTGGACGCTTGCGGATTTACAGGCGCTTCTGCCTTCCCTGCCGGAGGGGATGGAAATTCTCCCGGAGATGACGCAGCAAAATTTCCTTTACTCGGTGATGAACCTGGCAGGCGGCCAGTTTGTGGACTGGAAGAGCGGGACGTGCAGCTTTGATTCGGAGGAGTTTATCGGGCTGTTGGAGTTCTGCAATACCTTCCCGAGGGAGATCAATTACGAGGAGCTCTACGGCGATGACAGCTATTGGACCAAGCAGGAGACCATGTACCGTGAGGACCGGATGCTCTTGTCGCAGTTCTATATGAGCAATTACCATCAGTATCTGGAGCTGCGTTACGGGAGCTTCGGCGAAGAGATCACGATGATCGGCTTCCCTTCGGCGCCCGGCAACGGCGCGACGATCAACGCCAACCTCAACATCGCGATTTCGGCGAAGTCAAAGAATCAGGACGGCGCATGGGAGTTTGTGCGCGGGTATCTGCTGAGCGATTACCAGGATACGGTGAGCTATGCCTGGCCGCTCAGACTGGACCGTCTGGAGGAAATGAAGGCGGATGCCAAGCAGAAGCCGTACTGGGAGGATCCGGTGACCGGTACGCGGGAGGAGTATGACGATACCTATTATATCAATGGGGAAGAAATTGTCCTGCCGATCATGAGCGATGAGGAGATCCGGTATGTGACCGATTTCCTGACAAGCGTAAGCGAGGTCGCGGTCTACGACACGGATCTGCAGACGATTGTAGTAGAGGAAGCGGAGGCCTACTTCTCGGGACAGAAATCGGCAAAGGAAGTGGCGGGCATTATCCAGAGCCGCGCGAATATTTATGTGAGTGAGAACCGCTAACAGGCGGATAAAATGCCGTTGGACAGCGTGGCGATAGCGTAAACCGGGTGAGCCGGGTGAAAGAGGGGCACAGCCTTTGCTTTTACCAGGCTCATCGGTATGTTGACAAATGTGTAAGAAAATTGTATTATAGGAATATTGGCGTATTTGGCAACGGAGCGGCTTCCTGGAGCGGAGGGCTCCTTGCCGGACGGCGCAGTTAGAAAGAGGAGTGAGCGTAAATGGGCAACACAAACGAACTGGGTACCAAAAAGGTAGGCTCTCTGCTTTGGAGCCTGGCGATTCCGGCGATCATCGCGATGTTGGTCAGCCTGCTCTACAATATGGTTGACCGCATTTATATCGGAAACATGGAGAACGGCACGATCGGGATGGCCGGCCTGGCGGTGGCGGTGCCGATCATTACGCTGATCCAGGCGTTTACGCAGCTGTTCGGTACGGGCGGGGCCCCCTTGGCGGCGATCAAGCTGGGGGAGCGCAAGCAGGAGGAGGCGGAGAAGATTATGGCGGCTTCCTTTGCATCGCTGATTGTCTCCGGCCTTGTGCTGACCGTGGTGATCGAGGTGTTCCAGGAGCCGATTTTGCGCCTGTTCGGGGCCGATGATGCGTCCTTGGTACCGGCGATGGAGTATGTGTCGGTGTATGCGCTGGGGACGGTGTTTGTGCAGATTGCCCAGGGGATGAACCCTTATATCAATACACAGGGCTTTGCCCGGATGGGGATGGCGACGATCTTGATCGGGGCGGTCCTGAATATCGTGCTGGATCCGGTGTTTATTTTTGCGATGGGGATGGGCGTGCGCGGCGCGGCGGTGGCGACAATCCTTTCACAGGGGATATCGGCCGTGTGGGTGCTGTTTTTCCTGCTTAATAAATCGCCGATGAAGCTGCGGCGGAACTATTTAAAGCCCAAGGCGGCGACGCTGGGGTCGATTATGATGCTGGGGGTTTCGCCGTTTGTGATGAGCTCGACGGAGGGGCTTTTGCAGATTGCGTTTAACAATCAGATGTCGATTTATGGCGGCAGCATGGCGGTGGCTTCGATGGCGGTGCTTTTGAGCCTGTACCAGATCGTGCTTTTGCCTCTGTCGGGGATCTGCCAGGGGGCGCAGCCGATTTTTTCCTATAATTATGGGGCGAAGGATTATGGGAGGGTGCGGCAGACGTTCCGGCTGACGTTCCGGGTTTGCCTGCTGTATTCGTTTGTGACGGCGGGGATTATTATTTTGGCGGCGCCGGTGTTTGCGCGGATTTTTTCCAGCGATGCGGCGACGATCCGTTACAGCGCCTGGGCGATCCGTATTTATCTGTTCGGCGGGATGTTTTTTGGGGCGCAGATTGCCTGCCAGCAGTCGTTTATGGCGCTGGGGCAGGCGAAGCGTTCGCTTTGCATGGCCCTTTTGCGGAAGGTGATTTTGCTGATCCCGCTGCTTTATATCCTGCCGGCGGTGCTGGGGGATTCGGCGCTGGCCGCGGGGATGGCGGAGCCGGTGATGGATCTGACGAAGGACGGGGCGCGGACGTTTTGCGTGCTGTTGGCGGAGCCGGTGGCGGATATACTGGCGGCGACGGTTACGACGCTGACGTTTTTGCAGTTTTACCGGACGCAGTTGAAGAAATAGGGGGTGCCGGCGGCGCTTCCGGAGGGTTCAACAGGGGCGTCCGTGGGACGTTTTCCCTCGGTATAATTTCCGGCTTTTCCGCGTAAGATGTGGTAAGGACATTCGGACGGGGATACTGGTTTGGATTGGCATACGATGACGGGGGAGCAGGTTCTGGCTCATCTGCAT
>CANSWW010000090.1 GCA_947650845.1 uncultured Lachnospiraceae bacterium | reverse complement strand
CAGAGGCAGCCACCTATGCAGTCTTAGGATGTGTCACCGGATGTGTACTGGGATTACCGTTGAATAAGATGATGTTCCAGTTCCTGATTGCAGATAAATGGGGAACAACCTGGCAGCTTCCGGTTGCCTCCCTGCTGCTGATCGTCATGCTATGTTTCGGCTCTGCGGCGCTGGCGATCCGGCGGCCAATCAAAAGAATCGGGCAATTGTCCATTGTGGATACCATAAAGCTACAGCAGTAACGGATGGCAATAGGGTAATAGGAATAGCCCTCAAGCATGAATAATCAAAAACCCCGGCGCACGGTATCATCATACCGAGCGCCGGAGCTCTTTTTATGTTTCCGTTCTATTTGATATCCGTCATCAGTGCGAGTACGCCGTCATAGCCTCTTTCGATGGCAATTTGGGCGGGGGTTTCGCCGTCGTTGTTGGGGCGGTTGTAGTCGGCGCCTTTTTTAATCAGGAGGCGTGCGGTGTCTTCGGAGTATTCTTTTAAGGCGTGGTGCAGGGCGGTGTTGCCGCGGTTGTCGGCCAGGGAGGGGTCGGCTCCGGCTTTTAGCAGCAGCTTGACGGCGTCTTTGTGGGGATGGAGCATCATGGGGGTCATGCCGTGGTTGTCGGTATGGTTGACATCGGCGCCGCGCTCTAAAAACAGGGAGATGAGGCCGTCGTCGTTTGCGCCTGACAGCATGAGGGGCGTCCTGCCGTCGTTGCGGGCGATGTCTATGTGCGTAAGCTCGCGCAGGAGCCGGGCCCGCTGCTCTTTGTCCAGGGGAGCGCCGGGCTTTTTATGCATCAGCGCGATGTGGGCGGGGGTTTCGCCATCTGCGTTTTTGCGGGTATCGTCGGCGCCGGCGGCGATGAGGAGGCGGACGGCGTCGGCGTGGCCGTAGGCGCAGGCTTCGTGGAGCGGTGTGGTTCCGGCGGGGGCGGGGGCGTCTTTTTCCAGATTTATGTCTACGCCTTTTTCGATCATGGCTTTTAGCATGCCGGTATGGCCTTCCCGGGCGGCGAGATGGACGGCGGCTTCGCCAAGGCTGTCGAGCTGCTCCATGGATTCGCGGGAGAAGAAGGCGGCGGCTTGTTCGAAGTAGGTTTCCATGCGGCTGTCCCGGCTGGCCGGACGGCGGGCGATGAGGTTGGCGGGCGTGCGGCCTTTGATGACGGCTTCGTCTAAATCTATGCCTAGCTGGGAAAGCTTTTGCAGGACGCCGATGCCGTAGCCGGGAACCAGGCATTTGTCCCGCAGGCAGAGGGCTTCGCCGTGGTAATAGACCGGTTCGGTGAAGTCAAAGCCGGCTTCCTTGCACAAATCGAGCACATGGGCATCCTGATCGGCTACGAGGGCGTTGTGGAGGATGTCGGTGATTTCGCCGAATTCGTCGTCATCGTCCGGGTCGAGCTGGCAAAGCATTTTGCGGGTGAGGTACAGGACGAGGCTTAGGGCGTCGCGGTTGTCTTCGCGGATGTCGGCGAAGGCGTTGCTGGTGATCTGGCTTAGAGGGAACAGGTCAAGGGTATCCTCGTCGCCGGGAACGGCGCCATGATCGGAGAGGGCGACATACATGGCCTGGTCGCGGAAGGAGGCGGCGTGCGCGATGGGCGTTAGGCCTTGTTTGCTTTTGGTATGTACCATCTGGGGGCAGTGTTCCATCAGGGCGAGGGCGGCTGTTTTGTGGCCGTTTCGCAGGGCCATCAGTAAGAGTGTGTTGCCGTTTTCGTCGGTGTAGCCGGTGGCGGCGCCTTTTTCGAGGAAAATTTCGGCCAGGGGCCAGGTGTAGCCGGAGCTGTATTCGGTGGACAGGAGGCGCGTTAGGGGCGTGTGGCCGTCGTTGTCCGTCTGGTTGACGTCGCAGGGGAGCAGGCGGGCGATTTCGGGCCGCTGGCCGACGCTGCGCTCAAGGCAGGTGAAATCGTGGGACAGCCCCTCGAAGCGGGGGTAGGCGAGGAAGTGGAGGGCGTTCATGTCCCGTTTGTCGCGGGCGCGGGGGTCGGCTCCGTGCGAGAGCAGCAGCCTGGCCATGGCGAGGTTGCCGCGCAGGCAGGCTAAGAGGAAGGGGGTTAGGCCGTGGCCTTTTTGGTCGGGACAGTTGATTTCTTCGCGGCCGATGCGCCCGTCCTGGAGCATTTGGCCGACGGCTGTCCGGAAGTTGTGCCATACCAGAAGGTGCAGGAGGGTGAGGCCGCAGGAGCCGGCGGGCGCGAGGAGCTCATCCCTGCTACAGGCGGCGAGACAGGCTTCGGCGTCCTCTACGGTTTCCTTTGGCAGGATGTCGTAGCGGTAGGTGAAATTTTCGTAATCTTCTTCCCACCAGGGGATGAATTTGGCTTGGTTGGGGCATTCGCTGGAGGTGGCCAGCAAATCGGTGAGTTCTTTTTGGTTCATAAGAGCCTCCTTGGTTTGTTTATAGGGATGCGCGCGATTGGCTAAGGGAGTTGCTTTCCCTTTGGTCGGGCGCGAATCGGCGCGGATATCATGCCTATCGGCATTATACCATCTTTGGGCGGGGGTTGCCATGGTTTGTTGACTTTTATTTTGCGCGGTGGTAGGATGGGGGAAAGGAAACCGGGCGCGGAAAGGAGCGGGGAGAACCGGCGTCCCGGCGGGATGAAGGAGGAGAATATGCAGATCGACAACATGCTTTTACAGGCCTGCAAGAACAATCAAAAGAGCGTGGTGCAGGCGTTTTTGAAGCGGGGCGGCGTGGATGTGAACAAGCGGGACGAGGCGGGCAACACGCCGCTGATTTACGCCTGCCTAAAAAGCGCCCGGGATTTGGTAAAGTTGCTTTTGGACAACGGGGCGGACGTGGGGCTGGCGAATCAGAAGAACCGGCTGCCGATCCATGCGGCGGCGGAGTCCGGCAATTTTCAGATTATTTCCCTGCTGCTGGAGGCGGGGGCGGATGTGGACGCCACGGACAACGACGGCACGACCCCGCTCATGGTGCTGGCGCAGAGGGGGAAAACGGACGCGGCCCTGAAGCTGTTGGAGCATGCAAAGCCGGATATCCGGATCAAGGACAACGACGGGCGCATGGCGATTGATTTTGCCACGGCTGCGGGGCTGCGGGAGCTGGTGAAGAAGCTCTCCGAGGCGGAGGAAGCCCATGCCGATACCTACGGCAATACGTCCCTGCACCATGCCTGCTGGAACGGGCAGAGCGAGGTGGTGAAGGTCCTGCTGGAAAAAGACCCGGCCAGCGTAAACAAGTTAAACGACGACGGGGAGTCGCCGTTAATCCTGGCGGTGCGCCGCTCGAACCTGGTGATCGTCGAGCTTTTGCTGGCGGCAGGGGCGCAGGCCGACGCGGCCGATACCGACGGCGTGCTGCCGTTACATATCGCGGCCGGCCTGGGCGATTTGTTTGTGGGGAAGGCGCTGTTAGACGCCGGGGCGGCGGTCAATGCGAAGGATTCGGACGGGGAAACCCCGCTGATCCTGGCGGCCAGGAACGCCAAAAACGATTTCACGGCCATGCTGATCGAAAGGGAGGCCGATGTGAACGCGGTGGACAACAGCGGGCACAGCGCTTTGTACTATGCTTCGGAGGCGGGGTATACGGAGATCGTGGAACAGCTATTGATCGCCGGAGCCGAGAATTAGAAGGACGAATGGCGTGCCCGGCGGGGCCAAGAATAAGAGGGGCGAATACCGCGCCCGGCGTCCCGCCGGGCGTCTAATGCGGGCAGGGGGCCGAATGCGGGCGGCTATGCCAGGGGACGCCCCAGCTGCCAGAACGCGACAGCGCTGGCGGCGGCTACATTGAGGGAATCCACCCCATGGGCCATAGGGATGCGCACCGTATAATCGCTGGCGGCAATCGTCTCGTGCGAAAGCCCGTCCCCCTCCGAGCCAAGGAGGATCGCCAGCTTTTCCGCTTTCATCAGCCGGGGGTCGTCGATGGAGACGGACTGGGGATCGAGGGCCATGGCGGCGGTCCGGAAGCCCAGCTCTTTTAACACCGGTACGGGCGGTTCCTGCCCCAGGAACGTCCAGGGAACCTGAAAGACCGTGCCCATGCTCACGCGGATGGCGCGGCGGTAGAGGGGGTCTGTGCAGGAGGGCGTCAAAAGGACGGCGTCCATGCCCAGGGCGGCGGCCGAGCGGAAGATGGCCCCGGCATTGGTCGGGTTCATGACGCGTTCCAGCACGGCGACGCGGCGGGCGCGGGCGCAGAGCTCCTTCGCATCGGGGAGCGCGCGGCGGCGCATGGCGCAGAGCATGCCGCGGGTGAGCGTAAACCCGGTGAGCCGGGAGAGGACGCCGGTATCGGCGGTGTAGACCGGGACGCCGCCACAGCGGGCGATGATCCCGGCGGCCGGGCCGGCGAGCTGCTTTTCTTCCATTAAAAAGGAAACGGGAGCGTAACCGGCGTCGAGAGCGCGCTCGATCACCTTGGGGCTTTCGGCAATAAAAAGGCCAGGCTCCGGCTCATAATAGTGGAGCAGCTGCGGCTCCAAAAGGCGCGCGTAGAGATCCGGCCCGGGGGCGTTGAAATCTGCGATGGGGATGAGGTTTGGCATAAGGGCTCCTTTTATTTGCCTGCCCGCGGTTTGCGGGCAAGTATTTGGATGGCGGTTCTGTTTGCCCGGGCAGCGCATTGCTGGCGCAGGCGGTTTTAAAAGGATTTTAACACATGCGGCGGCGGGGCGCAAGAGAACGGAAAATGAATATGAGAAGGATGTTTCATTTTTAAACATTTTATGGTATACTGTGATATATTTGGGCTGCGATGCAAATTCGTTAGCGGAGGAGGCGGAATGGATCCTAGTATTGCCGTAAATGGGAATTTTGAAATTATGCCGTGCGACCGAATGGCCGATACTGTTCGGTTATGGAGCATGAGGCGCAGCGCTTCGCCACGCTTGTGAGCTTGCAGGAAGCAAAAAAGGTCGCTATGAAGGACATTGAGTTTTATATGTCCGATTTAGCCGCTGCCGTAAGTGCAAAGGACGGCGGGAAGGATGTGGTATTCTGGGCAGAATGGATCTTTCAGATCAAGGATTGTCTGGAATTGTCCATACAGCTGTATTCCATGAGCGCTTTGCTGGAGATCTATTACTCGCAAAATTACGATACCGATTACATTTCGGATATAGAGGAGGAATCCGTTATCTATATCGGAAAATGTGAAAAGCGTATGTTGAGCTGCTTTAGCAAACTGAGCACGTATATTCAAAGCTTTAAGGAGGGGTTTTCGAAAAAAATTGATAAGCCGGCGCTTGAAAAACAAGTGAATTCGGTGATTGATTTGTTTGGCAGAGGGACGGAGTCGGAAATGCTTAAAACGATCCGTTTTGTACTGCATGCCCCCGAAGGAAAAGCGGAGTATTATGTAGGCGGAGACGGCGACGTATATTTGAAGGCGGTGTAATGCGAAAGCACACCTGTTTATGGGAGAATACAAAACGTGACGGCAATTATTGATTATGACGCAGGCAATTTAAAAAGTGTGGAAAAGGCGCTGATCGCCCTGGGAGATACGCCGGTGGTGACGCGGGATCCGCAGGTGATCCGCGGGGCCGGGCGGGTAATCCTGCCGGGAGTGGGCGCGTTTGGCGAGGCGATGCGGCAAATCCGCGAGTACGGGCTGGAGGAGCCGATCTGCGAGACGGTGGCGAAGGGCACGCCGTTTCTCGGGATCTGCCTGGGGCTGCAGCTTTTGTTTGAAAGCAGCGAGGAGAGCCCCGGGGTGTCCGGCTTAGGCCTGTTAAAGGGGCAGATCCGGCGGATTCCGGCCGGACCGGATTTGAAGATCCCCCATATCGGCTGGAATTCCCTGGAAATCAGCCCGCGGGCGCGGCTGTTTCAGGGCCTTGGGAACGGGGCGTACGTGTATTTCGTCCATTCCTACTATCTGCAGGCCGAGGAGGAGACGGTCGTAGCGGCGACGACGGATTACGGCGTGCGCATCCATGCCTCCGTGGAAGCGGGCAATCTCTTTGCCTGCCAGTTCCATCCAGAAAAGAGCAGCCGCGCCGGGCTGCGGATTTTGCGGAATTTTTTAGAGATGCCGGATTAAAGGGCATCGTAAGAAAATCGTTGGTAGTTTTTTGGGGCGCTTGCTGGTATGATAACAAGGAGCGGGTTTTTTAGCGGCCCGGCCGTGTTGGAACATCAAAAAAGGGGAATGCTATGCATACAAAACGGATTATTCCCTGCCTGGACGTGACGGGCGGACGGGTGGTAAAGGGCGTGAATTTTGTCAACCTCAGGGACGCGGGCGACCCGGTGGAGATCGCGGCCGCCTATGACGCGGCCGGGGCGGACGAGGTGGTTTTCCTGGACATTACCGCCTCCTCGGATGAGCGGGCCACGGTTGTGGATATGGTGCGCCGGGTGGCGGAGAAGGTGTTCATCCCCTTCACGGTCGGCGGCGGTATCCGCACGGTGGAGGATTTCCGGGCGCTGCTTCGGGAAGGGGCGGATAAGATATCCATCAATTCCTCGGCGATTACGACCCCGCGGCTGATTAGCGACGCGGCGGATAAATTCGGCAGCCAGTGCGTGGTGGTGGCGATCGACGCCAAGCGCCGCGCGGACAAAAGCGGCTGGAACGTCTACAAAAACGGTGGCCGCATCGACGTGGGGCTGGACGCCGTCGAGTGGGCGGCCGAGGCCTGGCGCCGGGGCGCCGGGGAGATTCTCCTAACGAGCATGGACTGCGACGGGACGAAGGCCGGTTATGATAACGAATTGACCCGCCGGGTGGCCGAGGCGGTGCCGATCCCGGTGATCGCTTCGGGCGGCGCGGGGACGATGGAGCATTTCTACGATACCTTGACGGAGGGAAAGGCGGACGCCGCGCTGGCCGCGTCGCTCTTTCACTATAAGGAACTGGAGATTACGGATCTGAAGCGCTATCTGGCGGACAGAGGCGTGGCTGTGAGGATCTAAGGAGAGGAGAAATATGGGAGCGATTACCAATGACTGGCTGAAACCCCTGTCGCCGGAGTTTAAAAAGCCGTACTATGCCAAGTTATATCAGACGATCAAGAACGAATACGAGACTCGGCAGATTTTTCCGGCCGTGGACGATATTTTCAATGCCTTTGACTTTACGCCTTTATCGGAGGTAAAGGTCGTGATCCTTGGCCAGGATCCGTACCACAACGTCGGCCAGGCCCACGGCCTGTGCTTTTCGGTTAAGCCGGATGTGGCGATCCCGCCGTCCCTGGTAAATATTTACAAGGAGCTGCAGGACGACGTCGGCTGCCGGATCCCCAATAACGGCTGTCTGGTCAAATGGGCCAAACAAGGCGTATTGCTCCTGAATACGGTGCTGACCGTGCGGGCCCATCAGGCCAATTCCCACCGCGGGATCGGCTGGGAAGAATTTACCGATGCGGCAATCCGGATCCTAAACGACGTGGACCGGCCGCTGGTGTTCATCCTGTGGGGCCGCCCGGCGCGGATGAAGAAAGGGATGCTGACCAATCCGGCCCATCTGGTGCTGGAGACGGCGCATCCAAGCCCGCTGTCGGCGAGCAACGGCTTCTTCGGCAGCCGGCCCTTCAGCAAGACAAACGCCTTTTTAGAAGAGCACGGCATAGCGCCGATCGACTGGCAGATCGAGGACGTGTAGGCAGAGACATCGCTTTGTTAGCCGGAGTCTCCGACAGATTGAATAAGCAGAGGATTTTACGCATAGGAAATAAAGAGTCAGGATCCGCAGCCGGCCGAGCGGCAGATCCAAAACAGAGGATTCAAAGAAGGATTCGGAGGGTAGAATGGAAATTATAGAGCTTTTAAAATCAATCCTGTATGGCATCGTAGAAGGGGTCACGGAATTTTTGCCGATCAGCAGCACCGGTCATTTGCTTTTGCTGGAAGAATTCTTACCAATGAAAGCATCGGAAGCCTTTATGGAAATGTTTGACGTAGTCGTACAGCTGGGGGCGATCCTGGCCGTGCTCGTTGTCTACTTCAACAAACTAAACCCCTTTGCCCCCCGCAAATCGCAGAAGCAAAAGCGGCAGACCTGGGCCATTTGGGGCAAGGTAGTAATCGGCTGCCTCCCGGCCGCCGTCTTTGGCTTTTTATTTGACGACTGGATGGATGAACACTTCTATAACGCGTACGTAGTGGCGGCGATGCTGATTCTGTACGGCCTTCTGTTCATTATCCTGGAGACCAAGAACAGAAAGCGCAGCTTTTCGGTGCAGACCGTGGCCCAGCTGTCCTATGTGGGCGCCTTCCTGATCGGCCTGTTCCAGATCCTGGCGATGGTGCCCGGCACCTCACGCTCCGGCGTGACAATCCTGGGGGCAATGCTTTTGGGCGTATCCCGTGTGGCGGCCGCCGAATTTTCCTTCTTCCTCTCGATTCCGATCATGTTTGGCGCCAGCGGCTTAAAGCTGGTAAAATTTGTCCTCGATGGAAATACCCTGGCCAATACGGAGCTGTGGATCCTGGTAGGCGGCGTGATATCGGCCTTCATCGTAGCGCTGCTCGCAATCCGCTTCCTGATGAGCTACATCAAACGCCATGACTTCAAAGCATTCGGGTATTACCGGATCGCGCTGGGCCTTCTCGTGCTGGCGTATTTCCTGATGCAGATGTTCGTCCAAACGCCGGTCGTGCCGGCTGCCTAAAACAATGGAAAAACCGCAGCTTTGGGAGCTTATGATCAACGGCCGCTCCTACCAAATCCAGCTGACCTACAAAAAAATGCGCCATATCCGTCTGCGGGTGCTGCCCGGCGGAGAAATCCGTCTGTCAGCGCCCTTTGGCGTCAAGCCTGCCCTGTTAAAGCAGTTTCTTGGGCAGCGCTCCGAATGGATTGCCTGGCAGTCCGAACAGATGAAAACACAAAAGCGTCCGCAGAAGCGGCCGCCACTCACAAAAGAAGAACGCCAAAAGGCTCTCGCCTGCCTGCAGCCAATCGTGGACAACCTGTACCCCATCGTAAAAGCCTACGGCATACCCAAGCCCCGCATAACCGTGCGGGCCATGCAGACCCGCTATGGCAGCTGCAGCGTAAACCGAGGCCGGATCACACTAAACGCAATCCTCACAGAAGTACCACAGCCGGCCGCCGAATACGTAGTACTCCACGAACTGGCCCACTTCCTGCACCCAAACCACAGCCGGAACTTTTACGCATTCATCGAACAGTACATGCCCGACTGGCGGGCCCGGGAAGCCCTTCTCACGCAAACAGACCCGGCAAACCCTCCATCCAACAAACAATAGGAGACCAAAATGGAACTAACCCGCCGAGACTTTATAAAAGCAACCATCGCCGGCGCCGCCAGCCTGTCGGCCGCCTCCCTTCTTTCCGGCTGTAGCAGCGCCCCGAGCCTTTTTGCCGGCTCCCCCGCCGACCAAGACATAAAAACCCTCACTAAGGCCGGCTTCACGGTAGACCGGCAATCCGTAACCATCGCCGGCCTGCAAGACGAATACCGCCTGGTCTTTTTAAACGACCTGCACATCACGATCCCTAACGAAGAAGTGCGAGAGGACGACATGCAGACCGTAATGGACCGCTACGAAAAAGGCCACATCGACGCAAACGGCACCAAAGCCTGCATCCTTTGGGATAAAATCGTAGAGACGCTGAATCAGCTCACCGTCGACGCCGTCGTCTTAAACGGCGACATGCTCGACTACTTTTCCCATGCCAATTTCGCCTGCCTGCGCGCCGGCTGTGAAAAACTCACCGCCCCCTACCTGTACATCCGCGCCGACCACGACTACAGCGACAGCTACAACGCCGCCTACTCCCAGGAGCTTGTCAATCG
>CANSWW010000089.1 GCA_947650845.1 uncultured Lachnospiraceae bacterium | reverse complement strand
CGGCGTGGGGCAGTACCAGCACGATATGAACCAGAAGCGCCTGGGCGAGTCGCTGCAGGGCGTAGTGGAGGACAGCGTTAACCGGGTGGGCGTGGACCTGAACACGGCTTCGGCCTCGCTGCTGGAATATATTTCCGGCGTTTCCAAGACGATCGCCAAAAATATTGTGGCGTACCGGGAGGAAAACGGGCGGTTTGAAAACCGCCGGCAGCTTTTGAAGGTGCCGAAGCTGGGGCCGAAGGCCTATGAGCAGTGCGCGGGCTTTATGCGGATTATGGGCGGGAATGAGCCGCTTGATACTTCGGCCGTCCACCCGGAGTCCTACGAGGCGGCGCATAAGCTCTTGGAGCGCCTGGGCTATGAGCCGGAGGCGATTTTAAACGGCGGGCTGAAGGGGATCGGCCGCAAGATTGCGGACTATGAGGCGCTGGCCGGGGAGCTGGGCATCGGGGCAATCACGCTTGCGGATATGGTGAAGGAGCTGGAGAAGCCGGCCCGCGACCCGCGCGACGAGATGCCGAAGCCGATCCTGCGCACCGACGTGATGGAGATGAAGGACCTGCAGCCGGGCATGGTATTGAAGGGGACGGTGCGCAATGTCATTGACTTCGGCGCGTTTGTGGATATCGGCGTGCACCAGGACGGCTTAGTCCATATCTCGCAGCTGTCCGACCGCTTTATCAAGCATCCGCTGGAGGCGGTGAGCGTGGGGGACATTGTAAATGTGAAGGTGTTGAGCGTGGACCTGGGTAAGAAGAGGATCGCGCTGACCATGAAAGGGGTTGAATAGGCATGGAGAAGGACGGAAAGAAAACGCTGTTTAACCTGGTGGTAAATATGCTGGCCCTGATGCTGGTGCCGTACCTGGTTTCCGGCGTGCACATCGGCAGTATCGGCTCTGCCTTTGCGGCGGCGCTTTTGCTGATGATTTTGAATAAGCTGGTGCGGCCGGTCCTGGAGATCGTTTCGCTGCCGCTTACCTGCCTGACGCTGGGGCTGTTTGAGCTGGTGATCAGCGCTTTTATATTGAAGCTGGTGGACCTGCTGCTGCCGTCGGTGTATTTTGCTTCCACAGGGAAATATTTTCTGGCGGTAATCATCATCGCGGTTGTCAACGGGCTGTTCGGGACAGGGAAAGAGTAAGGGGCGATGGAAGGAAGAAACGTGTTTGAGACTTTTAGCCCGAAGGAGACGCATGAGCTTGGCCGGAGGCTGGGAGGGGAGGCGTACCCGGGGCAGGTGATTTGCCTGGACGGCGATTTGGGCGTGGGCAAGACCGTGTTTACCCAGGGGTTTGCGCAGGGGCTGGGCATCGAAGGGCCGGTGAACAGCCCGACGTTTACGATCCTGCAGGTGTATGAGGACGGCCGGCTGCCTTTGTACCATTTTGACGTATACCGTATCGGGGATCCGGAGGAGATGGACGAAATCGGCTATGAGGAGTATTTTTACGGGGAGGGAGTGTGCCTGATCGAGTGGCCGTCGCGGATCGAGGGGCTTGTGCCGCAGGAGGCGGTGCGCATTACGATCGAAAAGCGGCCGGAGAAGGGGTTTGACTATCGGAGGATTACGGTTCAATAAAAAAGAGGCGTTGTCCTTTTCGTGCGGGCATTGCCTCAACACTAAAGAATCTGCCTCTGATTATCGGTAAGAGTATGAACAACTTACACAGTTATTATATGTGTTTTTGAGAAAAAAGTCAATCCCAAAAGATTTTGAAGGAAAGAGGGAGATGGGATGCTGGCAAAGACCAACGATGTAGTGCTGCGGCAATATAAACACATAGATTCGGAATTTGTATTTTTTTATCAAAGATGGAAAGAGATGCATTTGAACGTTATATTCAAAAAAACCGTTGGCATATCCGGCGCCTGTACCGGCTTCGCAATGAGATTACACATTCGGCGTTTCGGGAGGAGAAGTCTCTCACGATTTATATTGAACAGATCTATACATATTTGGCACAGCTGATCAGCGAGGTGGTGTACTATATTGAACATAAGGGCGTAGGGTCTGTGGAAGAGGCCTGTGCGGTGATTTTGGAGAATTATCGGACATACTACGAGTTTCTGAAAGAAGAAAGGATGCAGCTGGCGGATATCCTGCCGGACGGGGTTATCGACATAGCGGGGATTGTATCGTGAAAAGAAGGAGACAAATTCTATGAAGTTATTGGGGATAGAAAGCTCGTCGCTGACTGCCTCGGCGGCCGTCTGGGAGGACGGTATCCTGACGGCGGAATACACGGTGAATTTTAAAAAGACGCACTCGCAGACGTTACTGCCGATGATCGATGAGATCTGCCGGCTGACGGAGCAGGCGCTTGATTCGGTCGACGCGGTGGCGATTGCGTCGGGGCCTGGCTCCTTTACCGGCCTGCGCATCGGTGCGGCCACGGCCAAGGGGCTTTCGCTGGCGTTACATATTCCCCTGGTGGCGGTGCCGACGCTGGATGCCATGGCTTATCAGTGCTTTGACGCCGCGTCGGTGGTCTGCCCGATCATGGACGCCCGGCGGGGGCAGGTCTACAATGGCCTGTATAAGTGGGAGAGCGGCTGCTTTTTCGTGAGGCAGCCGTCGCGGGCCGTGGACATGGGACAGGTGATCGAAGAGCTGAACGCCGCCGGGGAGCCGGTGATCTTCCTGGGGGACGGCGTGCCGGTACAGGAGGAACAGATCCGTGCCAATCTGCAGGTGCCCTTTTACCTGGCGCCTGCGACGATGAACCGCCAGCGGGCCGGGGCCGTAGCCTGCCTCGGCGCCGAGCTGTACGCGCAGGGGCGCTTCTTAAAAGCGGAGGAGTTTGCCCCGGAATACCTGCGGCCGTCGCAGGCGGAGCGGGTGCGGGCAGAGAAAAAATAAGGAATCCTGTCGTACCTCCGTACGATCCGGCCGCGGGAAAAGCAGATGCAAAAAAAGAATCGCCGGACGCTCGGAGCGCCGGCGATTTACTGCACTGGCAGTGCCGGAGGGATTACTTCCCGGCGACCGTCATATTCCTTATCAGAACAGACGGCGCGCCATAGCGGCTGGAAGCATTCGGCAGCCGGAATTCCAGATCGCCGCCCACGATTTCGATGTTCTTTAACAGCTCATAGAAATTCCCGGAGACGGTAAAGTTTTTGACCGGCCGGCCCTTTTTGCCGTTTTCGATGAGAAAGCCCGCCGCGGACAGGGAAAAATCGCCGGTAACCGAATTGGCTCCGGCATGGAGACCGTTTAAAAGCGTGATGAAAACGCCGTTTCCGGCGGCTTTCAGCAAGTCGTCCGTGCTTCCGCCTTCGCCGGGTTTCATGAAGAAATTGTAGGGCAGGATGCTGACCGGAGAGGCATAGCTGGTTTTTTGGCCGTTGCCGGTGGAAACCGTTTTATCCTTCTGAGCCGTAGCCAAATTGTGTAAAAGCGTAAGCAGGCGGCCATTCTCGATGACATTTTTGCAGCGCGTGGCAACTCCCTCGCCGTCAAACGGCATGTGAATCGGGCAGTCCGGATGGAAGGGATCGTCGGTGAGCGTGACAAGAGGAGAGGCGATCTCCTGGCCTTCTTTTCCCTTTAAGAGGGAAAGCCCCTGCTGGGCCGCCTGCGCGGAAAAGACCGGGAAGAAGGCAGAGAGCAGAGTGGCCGTCATTTTGTTTACAAATACCACCGTATAGGAACCGGTTTCCACCGTATCGGCGCCGATGTTTCCTACGGCTTCGTCCACGGCTTCCTTCGCTACTTCTCGGGGATCCAGCTCGGAAAAACGGGCCGCTTTGATGCGGTCTCCGTCCACCATCTCCTCCTGATCTTTGGCGACGGCGATACAGCCATCGAGGGAATAGGAGCAGGTATAGCTTAAATCCAGCCCATTGGAATTGCAGAGGGAGCGGGTGCTTTTCCAGAACTCGGCAAACGAGTTTGTGCCGTCGACGATGCGGTTGTCCAGCTGATAGGCCTGTTCCTGCGTATCCAGCGCAAGACGGATCAGTTCGGCGGAAGCGGGTCTCTCTTCCGGCGCGTTTTCCGCTCCTTGATAGAGATCGCCTGCTTTATGGATCAGGGCGCTTTCCGTATTTTCAATCGAACCGGCATTCTCCATGGCGGCCTCGACGATCCGCTGTGCTTCGGCTTCGGTGAATTGTTCCGTGGCAGCGTAGCCCATTTTGCCGTCGCAGATGCAGCGAAAGCAGACGCCGGCCTCCAAAGAGGTAGAAAATTTGTTCAGCTCGTGGAACAAAACGTCCGCGCCAATGGATTCCGCTTCCATATAATATAGCTCGTACTCTTCCAGGCCGTGGCTTTTAGCAGCCGCCAGGACCAGTTCTTTGAATTCTTCATACTTCATGTCACGTTTCCTCCTATCTGCCGCCTACGGTAATCGATGATACGCGGATCAGCGGCTGTCCGACGTCGGTAGGGATGCTGCCGCTGCTCGCGCCGCACATGCCCTGCGCTGTTTCCAGGTTCTGGCCGACCATATCGATATCCATGATAATATCGGAGCCCTTGCCGATCAGGCTGGCGCCGCGGACGGGTTCGCAAACTTTTCCGTTGCGGATCAGATAGCCTTCGTTGACGGCAAAATTAAAGGAACCGGTGGTGGGATTGACGGAACCGCCGCCCATGCTTTTGGCGTAAAGGCCGTATTCAATGGATTTGATAATGTCCTCGTTTCGGTCGGGGCCGTTGTCGATATATGTATTTGTCATGCGGGACGTCGTTTCAAAGCGGTATCCCTGCCGCCGGCTGGAACCGTTTTCTTTCATGCCCATGCGGCGTCCGTTCAGCTTGTCGATCATATAGGTCTTGAGGATGCCGTTTTCAATCAGGACCTTGCGCTGGGCCGGGGTACCCTCGTCGTCGATGTTGATAGAACCCCAGGCGCCCGGAATCGTACCGTCGTCAATGGCTGTGACCTTTTCGTTGGCGATCTTGTGGCCTATTTTTCCGCAGAACTGGGACTGGCCGACGGAAACGCAGGAGGCTTCCAGGGAGTGACCGCAGGCTTCGTGGAAAATCACGCCGCCGAAGCCGTTTTCAATCGCGACCGGCATGCGGCCGGCTTTAATATAACCGGCATTCAACATGGTAATAGCCTGCTCGGCCGCTTCCAGACCGATTTGCCGGGGTGAGATCTGCTCGAACAGCTCCAGCCCCATGCGGCGTCCGGGCGAGCAGGAGCCGCTCTGGTTTTCGCCGTTCTTGCTGGCGATCGCGGTGATGGGCATGCGGGTACGGATCTGCCGGTCCTCGGTATAAAGTCCGTCGCTGTTGGCAATCAGGATTCGGTGGTCTACATCCAGAAGCCGGGCTTCCACCTGGGCGATATCGGAATGGTATTCAAGGGCGGCAAAATAGCCTTCCTTTAAAAGATCCACCTTGGTCTGATTGGACGCGTCCTGAGGGACGATGCGGATGGGATGAATATCGCCAAAAATCCGCTCGTTTAAATGGACGGTACGTCCTTCCGGAACTCCGTCAAGCGCGTCGGCGATGCGGGCGGCACAGGCCAGCAGATCGCTGCGTTCCAGAGACGAGGTAGAGCCGGCGATGCAGCGCGTCCCTTTGAGGATACGGATCCCTACTCCGGAAATCAAAAGATCGGCGATCGTGTCCACTCGGCGGTCCACCATGGTAATGGTGTTCTGCTTTGTGTGTTCCACATAGACCTCGGCAAAATCCGCGCCGGTGGAGAGCGCTTTTGTCAGGACTTCGGCTAAAAGTTTTTTTGAAAGCATGAGTTTCCTCCTTATTGCCCGTGTTTTCAGAGCGTTTTACGCACCATTTGGTGCTTCCTCTAAAAAATATACCATAAATTGGCCGGGCTGAGCAGCGGCATTTTATAAAACCGTTCCATTTGGTGATTGCATTTCACGGACAAATTCCGTATAATGGAAAAATAATGCAAAGAGGCAGGACCGGAGGGGGAGCGTATGGCGTCGATAAACGAAACGATTTGTCTGCGCCCGATGGCTGCGCACGACGTCCCGGCGGTCGCCGCGCTGGAAGCGGAGCTTTTTTCGGATCCCTGGAGCAAGAAGAGCTACGAGGAGACGCTGGCGAGCGGCCGTTATGACTGCTGGGTTTTGGAGCAAGCTACGGCGCATGCAAGCGAACGGATCGGGTATTTTGTGGGACAGAAGATTCTCGAGGAGGCGGAGGTGCACCGCATCGCCGTGCGGACGGCATCGCGGGGAAAGGGGTATGGGCAAAGGCTGCTGGCGGATTTTTTGGAGCGGATGCGGCATGCCGGAGTGGGAACCGTGTTTTTGGAGGTGCGGGCCGGCAACGAAGCGGCAATCGGGCTCTATCGGAAAAACGGTTTTACGCAGAGCGGGATTCGCCGCGGCTATTATCATAATCCGTCGGAGGATGCCGTACTCATGCAAAAACGACTATCTGAGAATGGATGAATCGCTTTATTTTGAGAAACATTTCCACGGTCACGGAGAGTGTTTTGGGTGTATACTGTCTGAGCCGGAAGGACAGAGCGGACGCTTTGGCGCCTGTGCCTGACCCCTGATCCGGCGCACTCATTCACAGCAGCAAAAACCGAGGAGGATTTGAGATGGCAAACGATCAGAGAAAAGCGTTTCTTTGCAATGGCTGCGGCCGGGAGCTGAAAAAAGAAAATGGGATTTACCGCGAGGATTTTGTGCGGATTCAGAAAAAATGGGGCTATTTTTCCGAAAAAGACACGGAAAACCATACGCTTACGCTTTGCGAAGCGTGTTATGACAAATTGACGGGCCTGCTGGCAATCCCGCCGGAAATTACCGAGGAGACGGAGCTTCTCTCAATCGGATAGGGCGGCGCGGCCGGCGGGACCGGGAAGGGTTCTGGAGAAACGGGGATAGGATATGTTGGATGTATGTTTACTGGGAACCGGCGGCATGATGCCGCTGCCGTACCGCTGGCTGACTTCGCTGATGGCGCGCTGCGACGGCAGCAGTCTGCTGATTGACTGCGGCGAGGGCACGCAGATTGCGATCAAGGAAAAGGGCTGGAGCTTCAAACCGATTGATTTTATCTGCCTGACCCATTATCACGCGGATCATGTGAGCGGCCTGCCGGGGCTGTTGCTGGCGATGGGAAACGCGGACCGTACGGAGCCGCTTACGATCGTCGGGCCTAAGGGAGTGGAGAGAGTGGTTAATTCCCTGCGGGTGATCGCCCCGGAGCTGCCGTTTGCGATTACGATGATCGAGTTGACAGAGCGGCAGCAGGAGATCGAGCTGGGGCCGTATACGGTGACGGCCTTTCGCGTCAACCACAATATTACCTGCTACGGCTACCGGATTTGCTTGAAACGGGCCGGCAAATTTCAGGTCGAGAAGGCTCAGGCGGCAGGGATTCCGCTGAAATACTGGAACCGTCTGCAAAAGGGCAATATAATAGAAGAAAACGGCCGGGTTTACACGCCGGAGATGGTGATGGGGCAGGAACGGCGGGGGTTGAAGGTCACGTACTGCACCGATACGCGGCCGGTTCCTGTGATTGCCGAGATGGCGGCCGACGCCGATTTGTTCATCTGTGAGGGCATGTACGGGGAGCACGATAAAGAGGATAAGGCGCGGGCGCATAAACACATGACCTTTTACGACGCGGCCCGTTTGGCCCGGGAAGCCGGCAGCCGGCAGCTGTGGCTGACACACTACAGCCCTTCGCTAACGCGGCCGGAGGAATATATGGATGAGGTGCGGACGATTTTTCCCCGCAGCGAGGCCGGCCGGGACGGCAAATCCATAGAGCTGCGGTTTGAGGATGAAGAGGAATAGCGATGGATTACGAAAAGCAAAATGGAAAGAGCAGCGAGGCGGCAAAAGAGGACGTCCTGATCCTGGCGATTGAAAGCTCCTGCGACGAGACGGCGGCGGCCGTGGTGCGAAACGGACGCGAAGTATTATCCAATGTGATTTCCTCGCAGATTGATTTGCATACGCTGTATGGCGGCGTGGTGCCGGAATTGGCTTCGCGCAAGCATATTGAGAAAATTAACCAGGTGATCGGCCAGGCGCTTAAAGACGCCTCGGTGGGCCTATCGGACATTACGGCGATCGGCGTCACCTATGGGCCCGGCCTGGTGGGGGCGCTGCTGGTGGGCGTGGCGGAGGCGAAGGCGATCGCCTTTGCGCGGGGGCTTCCTCTGATAGGGGTGCACCATATTGAAGGCCATATCTGCGCGAATTTTATTGAGCATAGGGAGCTGGAGCCGCCTTTTTTGTGTTTGGTTGTTTCCGGCGGGCATACGCATCTGGTGAAAATGGAGGATTACGGGAAATTTGAGATCCTCGGGCGCACGCGGGACGACGCGGCCGGGGAAGCCTTTGATAAGGTGGCCCGGGCGATTGGGCTGGGCTATCCGGGCGGGCCGAAGATTGACCGGGTATCCAAAGAGGGGAATCCGCGGGCGATTGCCTTTCCGCAGGCGCATATTGACGGCTGTCCGTATGATTTCAGCTTCAGCGGCTTGAAATCAGCGGTTCTTAACTACTTAAACCATGCGCAGATGATGGGGCAGGAGGTGAACCAGGCGGACGTGGCGGCTTCGTTTCAAAGCGCCGCGGTGGAAGCCCTTGTAAGCCGCGCAATGCTGGCGGTGGAGGAGTTTGGCGCAAAACAAATCGTATTGGCCGGCGGAGTGGCCTGCAACTTAGCGCTGCGCCGGGAAATGGAGGAGGCCTGCCGGGCGCGTGGCTGCCGTTTGTACTACCCTTCCCCGATTTTCTGTACCGATAACGCGGCGATGATTGGCGTGGCCGCTTATTATGAATATCGAAACGGCGTCCGGGCCGGCTGGGATTTGAACGCGGTTCCGAATTTGAAGCTGGGGGAGCGATAGGCGGGGAGAGGCCGTTTGTAGGAAAGCTGCTGTTAGAAAACTGGCCGAAAAATCTTTGGCGCATGAATGGGAGTGTGTAGCGGTTGGAAGTGAATTTTGTAAATCCCGGTATAGATTATATGATTCGGAGTATTATGGCCTTTCAGACCGAAAAGGAGTCTGCATTTTGGTCGGAGCCGCTATACCGCTTTTATCCGCAGCTTGACAGAGATTATGCGGCGAAGCTGCCTTTCGCCGAACGGAAAAAATATATAGAGCGTACTATGCGAATCGTTTATGCTGAACTGGAGGGCATCCTCAACGAAAAGGCCGTCTTATATAGCCGCCGTTGGGCTGCTTGCAGGGGACAGATTACCGCGGCTTTGACGGATGCTTTTGGCGTGGATTGCGCCGGTTTATTCAATGATATACGATGCAAAGTAAGCCTGAATCCCATCGAGCCGCGGTTTTTGAAAGAACGAAGCTATGATACCTTCTATTTAAACAGTGAAAGAGGCGCGATTGGCGAGGGGATCCATGAAATCATCCATTTCGTTTGGTTTTATGTGTGGAACCAATTGTTTGGGGATCGCTATGAGGAATATGAGCGTCCGTCTCTCAAGTGGATCCTCAGTGAGATGGTGGTGGAATCCATCATGAAGGATGAACGGCTCAGTTCCATCAATCCGTACTTTCCCAGAGAACAGGGCGGCTGCGTTTATCCCTATTTTTTTGATATGATGGCGGAGGGAAAGCCGATTTTGGAAACGCTGGATGGTATGTACAAAAACCAGGGCATCGAGGATTTTATGCGCGGCAGCTATGCTTATTGCCGGGCGCATGAGATAGAAATCCGAGAGCATATTCGAAAATCGGAAGGGTGACGGCTATGGGTTTGAATGCCGAGAGGGCTTTGAAATACCGGCACGCCGCTGCAGCAGGTGGAACACCGGCGCCCGGCAATCTGTAATACTAAAATGCCTCAAAAATTCCGTCTAAAATTTTTAGAAAAAAATGAAAAAGGTGGTTGACAGATTTGGGAAGAAGTGCTAGAATATCTTTTGCGTCACGTAAGAAAGACGCACCGATACAAGAAAAGCACTGGAGAGATGTCCGAGTGGTTTAAGGAGCTGGTCTTGAAAACCAGTGACTCCGAAAGGGGCCG
>CANSWW010000088.1 GCA_947650845.1 uncultured Lachnospiraceae bacterium | reverse complement strand
GTAGCGGATCATGGACAGGATGCCGCTGCAGCAGTATTCAATATAATAGGGGCGGGCCGACTCATTCAGGCTGCGCACATGTGGGAGGGCGGCCAGAATCAGCATATACTGGCGCTTCATACGCTCCGCAAACTGCGGGTCTCCGTGCTCCCCCAACAGGACCAGGATATAGCGGCGGTGTTTTTCGTGAAAAGCCGCCATCTTTTCAATGATTTGACGAAGCGTCATATGACGGCAGGACTCGGAGGTAAACGGCGGGAAGGTTTCCTTATGAAAAAGCGCGTCCTCGATCTGCCCCAGCATATCGTAAATGTCCCTGAAATAGAGGTAAAAGGTCCCCCGGTTGCAGCCGGCCAGATCGGTGATCTCCTTAATGGAAATCTGCTCAATCCCTTTTTGCGTATAAAGACTCCAGAAGGCGTCGATCAGCTTTTGCTTAGTCGCCGCGGCCTGCGCCGGTTTTTTTCCCATTTGCGTCCCTCCTTTTTCACATGCGCCGCCCGGAGCGCCGGCACGTAGGCGCATGCCAAACGGCGCGCAGGATTTGATTTTTCCAGCATACCATCTGCGAAAAGTCCTGTCAACCAAAAGAAGCCGCTGTATTCAACAAACTGTTGAAGATTGCCTATTGCAGAAATGAAAAAATCGCTATAAAATAGGGACATTGAGGCATTTTGGGGGTGCCAAAGGGAAATCGACAACAAGGAGAGAAAGAAACAATGCCCAAATTCAGCGTCAAAAAGCCTTTTACCGTGGTCGTAGGAGTGATTATGCTGTTTGTGCTGGGAATCGTCAGCTTTACGCGGATGACCACTGACTTACTGCCTGCGATGAGCCTGCCGTATATTGTGGTCGTTACGACCTATCCCGGCGCGTCGCCGGAGCGGGTGGAGAGCAGCGTAACCGAAGTGCTGGAATCAAGCCTGGGGACCGTCAACGGCGTGGAGAACGTCTCCAGTACGTCCAGCGAGAATTACAGCATGGTAGTCCTGGAATTTGAAGAAGATACGAACATGGACAGCGCAATGGTCAAACTGTCCACCGCCATCGATCAGCTGACGTTTCCGGACATGGTGGGGACGCCGATGCTGTTGGAATTGTCGCCGGATATGATGGCGACGATGATGGTCAGCGTATCCCATGACGAGATGGATATCTATGAGCTGACCCGCTTTGTGGAGGAGGAAATTGCTCCCTATCTGGAGCGCCGGAGCGGCGTCGCCAGCGTGGATGCGACGGGTCTGGTGGAAAAGAGTGTGGAGATTCGCCTGGACGCGGACAAGATTGACGCGATCAACGAAAAGCTGATTGCCAAGGTGACCGGCGCGATGGACGATGCCGAGCAGGAACTGGTCGACGCCCGGGGGGAGATCGACGAGGCAAGACAAGAGCTGGAATCCGGCAAAAAGAAGCTGGAGGCAGAACAGAAAAAGACGACCGACGAACTGGCCGAAACAAGCCAGCTGCTGGATCAGGCCGTTGCCACGCAGTCGGCCTACAGCGCGCAGGTGAGCGGCCTGGAGGCCAGCAAGATGGCGCTGGAGACAGAGCGGCAGGCCTACGCCGATCACGGCGTGATTGACAATTACAACCGCATCCAGGGAGCCTTTCAGGAGCTGCTTTTGTCCACACAGCCAGGCAGTGCGCAATACGAGCAGACCTACCAGGCTATTTATGACCAGGCGCTTCCGGCTGTACGGATAAAAATATACGGAGAAACGCTCTCCGGCAGCGTGAAACTGGCCCTGCAGTCCGTCATTGACTCGCTTCCTGACGAACAGCAGCAGGAGGCGCTCAGACAGCTGCAGGAGACGATCACGGCGGAGAACGCGGATGCGACGCTTTCCTCCCTTGAGGAGCAGGGACTGATTCCCGCCGAGACGGCCGAGTCGCTGCGCACGCTGGCGCAGGGCGCGGCGGATACGGCGGCGCCGCCTTTAGCCAAACAGGCGGCCGAAGAGCAGATCGCCGAAATGCATGCAAGCCTTCCGGCCGGCGTGGAGGATGCCGTCGCGCATCCGGAAAAGCTGGCCGCCGTTGTCTCGATGATGGAAGCGGCCGGCCAGGGAGAAATGGCGTCGATGCTGTCCGTGGAGGCGCTGTCGCAATTGTCGTCGATCGTAAATACGCGTATTCCGCAGATCGATACGGAACTGGCGAATCTGAATATTGAGATTGAGACGTCGAAAATGGTGTTGGACCAGGTAAACCAGGGCGTACAGGAGGCGCTTGACAGCTATAAAAAGCTGGAGGCCGGCAAGATTACGGCGGCTGCCTCCTTCGGCGCGCTGAACGCGCAGATGACCTCCGGCGAGGAGGCGCTTGACTCGGCGCTTACGCAGATTGAGGAGGGCGAGGAAGCGCTGAAAAACGCCCGCGAAACGGCGCTGAAAAACGCGAACCTGGACGCGCTGTTAAATATGGATACGCTGTCGCAGATGATCTACGCGCAGAACTTCTCGATGCCGGCCGGCTACATATACGAAGGAGAAACGCAGTTTTTGCTGAAGGTCGGCGACGAGTTTGCTTCGATGGAGGAGCTGGAGAACGCGCTTTTGTGCAACATTGAGGACATCGGCGATATCCGCCTGAGCGATGTGGCCTATGTGACGATGATTGACAATGCCGGAGAAAGCTATGCCCGCATGGACGGAAACGACGCGGTGCTTCTGAGTATCTACAAATCCAGCACGGCCGGCACCTCGGATGTTTCCAAGGCCGGCAACCAGGCGATTAAAGAGCTGGAGGCGCGGCATGAGGGGCTGCATATTACGCCGCTGATGGATCAGGGCGAATACATTCAGTTGATTGTCGACGAAGTGATGTCAAACCTGATCTGGGGCGCGGTGCTGGCGATTATCGTCCTGGCCGTTTTTCTGAAGGACGTAAAGCCGACCATCGTCGTGGCCTTCAGTATCCCGATCAGCGTGCTCTTTGCGATGGTACTGATGTTTTTCAGCAATATTACGCTCAACATCATTTCGCTGTCCGGCCTGGCGCTGGGCGTCGGCATGCTGGTGGATAACTCGATCGTCGTCATCGAAAATATCTACCGCCTGCGAAGCGAGGGCGTACCGGCCGCACGGGCGGCGGTGCGCGGCGCCAACCAGGTGGCCGGGGCGATCTTTGCCTCGACGCTGACGACGATCTGCGTATTTTTGCCGATTGTCTTTACGACCGGCCTTACCCGGCAGCTGTTTACGGATATGGCGCTTACAATCGCCTACAGTTTGTTAGCCAGCCTGATCGTCGCGCTGACCGTGGTGCCGACGATGGGGGCGACGGTGCTCAAAAACAGCAAGGAAAAGTCGCACCGTCTGTTTGACCGCGTTATGAAGCTCTACGAAAAAACCCTGCGCTTCTGCCTGAAGGTAAAAATCGTCCCGCTGGCGCTGAGCGTCGGCCTGCTGGCCTTTAGTCTGTGGCAGGTAACACGCATGGGACTGATTCTGATTCCGGAAATGGGCGGCAACCAGATGTCTGTTTCCTTTAGCCCCTTAGAGGAGATGAGCGACGAAGAGGCCTATGCGATGGCCGACCGGATCCTGGAGCGCTTTGCGGCGATTCCCGGCGTAGAAACGGTGGGCGCGATGTCCGGGAACGGTATGATGAGCGTGATGGGCGGCGCCTCCGCAGGCGGCCCGCTTTCGTTCAGCGTCTTTGTGCTTCTGGACGACGAAGCGTCGCAGGATAACTCGGTAATCGCCAGCCAGATGGACGCGATCCTTTTGGAAGAGGGAAGCGAGGGCAGCGTCTCGCGGTCGAACATGGATCTTTCAAGCCTGATGGCAAGCGGACTGCAGATTCATATCTACGGGACGGATCTGGACGATATGCTGTCAGCCAGCGAGGATATGATGGAGCTTTTGGGGCAAGTGGAGGGCTTTACCGAGATCAGCAACGGCCAGGAGGACGGGGATACGGAGATCCGCATTATCGTCAATAAGGATCAGGCCATGCGCTTGGGATTGACGGTGGCGCAGGTATTCGGCCAGCTGTCAGCCGATTTGACGACCGAGAACACCGCCACTCGTTTGACCATGGACGGGGAAGAATATCCGGTGATCCTGGTCGATACGACCGATACGATCACGCTGGATAACCTGCTTTCCCAGGAATTTGAGACAACGACGCAGAATGAAGAGGGAGAGAGCGAGACAGAGATCCATACGCTGAGAGAATTCGCCAGGGAAGAGGAGGCGCAGGCGATGGTCTCCATCAGCCGCGAAAACCAGGCCCGTTATATGACGGTCAGCGCCGTCACCGAAGAGGGCTATAACACGACGCTTTTGTCGCGCCAGGTCGAGACGCTTCTGGCCGGCTATGAGGCGCCGGCGGGCTGCAGCGTGGAGATTGCCGGCGAGAGCACGGCGGTTATGGAGGCTATGGGAGATATGCTTTTGATGATTGCCCTGGCCGTGGTCTTTATCTACCTGATTATGGTGGCGCAGTTCCAGAGCATCCTCTCGCCGTTTATCGTGCTGTTTACGATTCCGCTGGCCTTTACGGGCGGCCTTTTGGGCCTTTTGCTCAGCGGCGAGCAGCTTTCGCTGATCGCGATGATGGGCTTTTTGGTGCTGGCCGGCGTCGTTGTAAACAACGGGATCGTGTTTGTGGATTACGTAAACCAGCTGCGTCTGGAAGGAAAAGAAAAACGGGAGGCCCTGGTGGAAACCGGCGTGACGCGTATGCGCCCGATCCTGATGACAGCGTTGACGACGATTCTTGCCATGTGCACGATGGCCTTCAGCAAAAACGCGGCCGCGGCCATGGGCAAGGGTATGGCGATTGTTACGATCGGCGGCCTGGCGTACGCGACCTTTATGACGCTGTACATCGTACCGGTTCTTTATGATCTGCTCTTCAGGCGCAAGCTGAAGAAGGTGGATTTGGGCGATGAGGATACATTGAAGGAGTAAAAACCGGCTCGACAAGGGCGCTGCTGCAGGTCCGCTTGCAAAGGCGCCCTTCTTGTTTGTTATTTTTTTACAGATTCTTTGAAATTTAGTTGACCATCGTTTCAATCTGAGATATGATTACTGGGGGAGTATTGCTCCCGGCCTTTAGAGCCCTGAAAGCGCGCCGGCAGGCACGTGCAAGTTTACAAAAATAAAGGAGGAATTTCAACAATGAAGAAACCGGTATTAGTAATCATGGCGGCAGGAATGGGGAGCCGCTACGGCGGATTGAAGCAGATTGTCCCGGTGGATGATTTTGGCCACATCATCATTGATTTTTCTATTTTCGACGCGAAACGGGCCGGCTTTGAAAAAGTTGTTTTTATTATTAAAAAAGAAAACGAAGCGGATTTTATGGCAGCCATCGGCAACCGTATCAGCAAGCAGATCGAGGTGGCTTACGCCTATCAGGATCTGCACGATCTGCCCGCGGGCTTTGAAGTGCCCGAGGGCCGTGTAAAGCCTTGGGGCACTTCCCAGGCGATCATGGCTTGCGACGGCATCGTAGACGGGCCTTTTGCCGTCATCAACGCGGACGATTATTATGGAGCGCACGCCTTCCAGACGATTTATGATTACCTGATGGAGCATGGCGAGAATGACGGCGAGTGCGCCATGGTAGGCTATGTCCTCAAAAACACGCTGACCGACAACGGCCATGTAGCCCGCGGCGTCTGCGTGACGGACGAACAACGCCATCTGGTGGAGATCGCCGAGCGTACCCGCATCATCAAGACAAAGACCGGCGCCGCCTATTCCGAGGACGACGGCCGGACCTGGGTGGAGATTGCGCCTCAGAGCACGGTATCGATGAATCTGTGGGGCTTTTCGGCCGGCATCATCGGGCAGCTGAAGGAGGGCTTTGCGCCGTTCTTGGCGGAAAACCTGCCGAAGAACCCGATGAAGTGCGAGTATCTGCTGCCCTCGAAGGTAGGGGAGCTTCTGAAAGAAGGCAAGCTTACGGTCAATGTGCTGCAGTCGCTGGATAAGTGGTATGGCGTTACCTATAAAGAGGATAAGCCGGAAGTAGTCAAGGCGATCCAGGCGCTCAAAGACAGCGGCCTGTATCCGCAGAGGCTGTGGGAGGAGAATGAATGAGCGACCGAAAGGCGCCGACAGCCGTTTTGGCTAAGTTCGATCTGGAGGGGGCGGTCATAGCGACAGGTCCTTACGGAAGCGGCCACATTAACGATACGTTCCTGGTTACGGTGCGAACAGGCGATCCGGGGAGCGCCTCCACGCCGAGAGAGAAGCGTTACATTTTGCAGCGGATGAACGACAGCGTTTTTCAGGATCCGGACGCCCTGATGGAAAACGTCGTCAACGTTACCACCTTTTTGCAGCAAAAGATCCGGGAGCAGGGCGGGGATCCGGAGCGGGAGACGCTCAATATTATCCGGACGAAAGACGGCGGGAGCTTTATGCGGGACAATGAGGGCAATCCCTGGCGTATGTACCGCTTTATCGAGAATGCGACTTCCTTTGACCAGGTAGAAAAGCCGGACGACTTTTATCAGAGCGCGCTGGCCTTTGGACGTTTTCAGCGGATGCTGGCGGACTATCCGGCCGCGACGCTCCATGAGACGATTCCGGACTTTCACAATACGCCGGTGCGGCTGGCAGCGTTTAAAAGGGCGGTGGAAGAGGATGTGTGCGGCCGCGCGGCCGATGTGGAGAAGGAAATCCGCTTTATTCTCGACCGGGAAGCCGATACGCATGTGCTGACCGATTTGCAGGCGCAGGGGCGGCTGCCGCTGCGTGTCACACACAACGATACGAAGCTCAACAACATTATGATTGACAATGCGACCGGTCAGGGAATATGCGTGATTGATCTGGATACCGTGATGCCGGGACTGGCGCTGAATGATTACGGCGACTCCATCCGTTTTGGCGCCAGCACGGCGGCGGAGGATGAGACGGATCTGTCGAAGGTTTCCTGTGATCTGGAGCTGTTTGAGCTTTACACCAAAGGCTTCATCGAGGGCTGCGGCGGCAGCCTCACCGAAACGGAGCTTGCCATGCTGCCGATGGGGGCCAAGCTGATGACGCTGGAATGCGGGATGCGTTTTCTGGCCGACTATCTGCAGGGCGACGTGTATTTTAAAACTCACCGCGAGGGACAGAACCTGGACCGCTGTCGGACGCAGCTGAAGCTGGTTTGGGATATGGAAGAGAAGTGGGAGCGGCTGCAGGCCATTGTCGCTGCCTACAGCGGGCGATAACCCATAAACAAAAACACTGCAAAAGTGTGCCATTATGCCCTGAAAAGACGGGCAAAAAGGAGGAAACACAAATGGCGATTTTAGTAACCGGCGGAGCCGGCTATATTGGAAGCCATACCTGCGTGGAACTCATCAACGCGGGATATGAGGTAGTGGTAGCGGATAACCTCTATAATTCCAGTAAAAAGTCCTTAGAGCGGGTGGAGCAGATTACCGGCAAGAAGCCTGTGTTTTATGAGGCCGATATTCTGGACCGCGCGGCCATGAACGAGATTTTTGAAAAAGAGAAAATCGAGTCGGTGATCCATTTTGCGGGCCTGAAGGCGGTCGGCGAGTCGGTAGCCAAGCCCTTAGAGTACTACTATAATAATATCGCGGGTACGCTGATTCTCTGCGACGTCATGCGCAGCCACGGGGTCAAGAGCATCGTATTCAGCTCTTCGGCCACCGTCTACGGCAATCCGGCCTTTGTGCCGATCACCGAGGAATGCCCGAAGGGAGAGATTACCAATCCCTACGGCCAGACCAAGAGCATGCTGGAGCAGATTCTCTTAGACCTGCATGTAGCGGATCCGGAGTGGAATGTGATCCTGCTTCGCTATTTCAATCCGATCGGCGCGCATAAGAGCGGCTTAATGGGAGAGGATCCGAAGGGCATCCCGAACAACCTGGTTCCCTATATCGCGCAGGTGGCGGTCGGGAAGCTGGAGAAGCTCGGCGTATTTGGCGACGATTACGACACGCCGGACGGCACGGGCGTGCGCGATTACATCCATGTCGTCGATCTGGCGATCGGCCATGTAAAGGCGATAAAAAAGATCGAAGAGAAGGACGGCGTCCATATTTACAACCTGGGCACCGGCAAAGGCTACAGCGTGCTAGATGTCCTTCACGCCTTTGAAAAAGCCTGCGGCAGGGAGCTTCCCTACGAGATCAAGCCGCGCCGCCCCGGCGATATCGCGACCTGCTATGCCGATCCGGCGAAGGCCTACCGCGAGCTTGGCTGGAAGGCCGAGCGCGGCATCGAGGAGATGTGCGAGGATTCGTGGAGATGGCAGTCGCATAACCCGAACGGCTATGAGGCTTAAGCCTCGCTAAAACGTGCGGCGCGGGAGGCCCGGAAAAAGCATAAGTACAATCCCCCCTGCATATACTTTACCAGTATAGGCAAGGGGGTCTTTTTATGGAACCATATCATATATACAAAGACATTGAAGTCCGGTGCGGCGGCGAGATCTATATCGGAGTAGTAGGGCCGGTGCGCACCGGGAAATCTACCTTTATCAAACGTTTTGTGGACCTGATGGTGCTGCCGAACATGGAGGACGTCTACAGCATGGAGCGCACGCGGGATGAGCTGCCACAGAGCGCGGCCGGCAAAACGATTATGACGACAGAGCCGAAATTCGTCCCCAAAGAAGCGGCGGCCGTGCGGCTGGAGGACGGAATCGAGGCCAAGGTGCGCCTGATCGACTGCGTCGGATATATGGTGGACGGAGCGGCCGGCCATATCGAAAACGACGAAGAACGTCTGGTGAAAACGCCCTGGTTTGACTATGAAATTCCCTTTACCCAGGCAGCCGAACTGGGCACTAAAAAGGTCATCACCGACCACTCCACAATCGGCATCGTCGTAACGGCCGACGGCTCCTTTGGGGAAATTCCCCGCGACGCGTACATACCGGCCGAACAAAAGACCATAAACGAGTTGAAAAAGCTGGGCAAACCCTTTATCGTGCTTTTAAACTGCGAAAAGCCCTACTCCGACCCGGCCGTGGGCACGGCCAGACAGCTGTCGCAGGAATACGGCGTAAGCGTGGTGCCTGTCAACTGTGAACAGCTGAAAAAAGAGGATATCACCAAAATCCTCTCGACGATCCTGCAGGAATTCCCGGTGACGGAGATCGGCTTTTCGATCCCCAAATGGCTGGAAATCCTGCCGGGCGACCATTGGCTGAAGGAACAGCTCATCCAGGCCGCGCGCGCCATCCTGAACCAAGCGGTGCGCGTCAAGGACATAAGCGGGAGCTTAAGCGGCCAGACGACCGAACAGCTCAAAGAAATCCGCATGGGGAGCGTCGACCTCTCCAACGGCCAGGTATCGCTGGAAATGGTAGTCGAGCCCTCGTACTACTACGAAGTCATCAGCGACTTCACCGGCCTCACGATCACCGGAGAGTATCAGCTTTTGCAGACCTTAGGACAGCTGTCCCGCCTAAAGATCGAGTACGAGCAAGTCCAAAACGCGTTGGAGAGCGTACGCTATAAAGGCTATGGCGTGGTCACGCCGCGCCGCGAAGAAATCACCTTAGAAGAACCCTCCGTCATCAAGCACGGCAATAAGTACGGCGTCAAAATGCACGCCCAGGCCCCGGCCATCTCCCTGATTCGAGCCACGATCGAAACCGAGATCGCCCCCATCGTCGGCTCCGAGCAACAGGCCCAGGACCTGATCGCGTATATCGGCGAAAGCCGCGACGAGGACGGCGGCATCTGGGACGCCAACATCTTCGGCAAATCCGTCGAACAGATCGTCGAGGACGGCATCCAAGCCAAGATCAACCAAATGACAGAAGATTGCCAGCTAAAATTACAAGACACACTACAAAAGATCATCAACGACTCCAACGGCGGAATGATTTGTATTATTATCTAGCCACGAGCCGGGCAGACGAAGAAAAGCGCAGGCGGAATGGCGTGCTCGCACGCCAGGCCGTCTGTGTTTTTCTTCGTCTATGCGGCGACAGCCGCAAAGCGAGAAGGAGCGAAGCGGATTCGAGCTTGCCCCGCGAGACCTTCCCCACAGATACGGTATCCAATTCCCCAAACCACCTGAATATATCTAGGGT
>CANSWW010000087.1 GCA_947650845.1 uncultured Lachnospiraceae bacterium | reverse complement strand
CAATGACATTGCCGATGGAATTGCGTACGTTAAGTCGGAAAGGTTTGCCGATTTAAAGAACAACTCGATTATTTCGGCATTTGATACGCTTCTTAATGAGATTTATGATTTGGAACTGTGAGGAAATGTATGGCAATAAAATATACGGAAGAAAATGGCCGCTACACTTTTGACTGTACGACCGCGCTTTGGTCAACGGATGCGATTCACAGCTATTATCAAGACTCAGCCCACACCTATGGTATAATTGGTTTTTTATGTGATGTGGACTTTGTAATTGAAAACCAAAGCCATATCTTATTAGTAGAATATAAAAATGCCAATATTTCAGGAGCGGCCCATCCGGAACGCTTTGCTCCGGCCGGCGGAGACAAATTAGCGAATGTAGCTAAGAAGTTTTATGATTCATCACATTGGCTCTATTTGATGGGCAAAGATAAACCCAAAAAGTTTATCTATGTGTTAGAATATCCGGCAGGAAATTCTCCTTCCAGGAAAATGATCCGGAACGAGCTTCAAAAACGGCTGCCATTCGCCCTTCAAGCTCAAATACCGGGCGCGGGACGAAAGCTGATTGACGAGGTAAAAGTTGTGGATATTGCCGAATGGAATTTGGATGAGGAACTGGGGCAATATCCAATAGAGCCAATAGAGCCACACAAACAAATTTAGATTGCCCGCTTCCTTTTTGCGGAAAATATGATATAATTTTTTAGAGAGTATATTTTCAAGCTGTTTTAAGGACCAGCCAAACGGCAGGCAAATTCTTCAAAGAAAATCATTTAACCATCTATACACGTATCTAAGAAAACTCTTGGCCGGCAGGCTTCTGCCACCATGGTATTCCCAGAAATGAGTAGGATAAGAAAGGAATTGTATGCGAGCAAAGTATGAGAGTTTACCGTTATCGACCCTGAAAGATATTGCGAAGGACAGAGGCATCAAGAACCTCTCCGTGATGCGCAAGGCAGACGTGGTGGAGGCGCTTTTAGCGACCGATCCGAAACCGGTTGCCAAGCCTGCCGCGGAGAAGCCGGCGGAGCGCCAGACGACCGACCGTTACGGAAGCGCCGAGCGCCAGGCGACCGACCGCTACGCAAATATGGAGCGTCAAACAACGGATCGCTACGGAAGCGCCGACCGTCAGCCGATCGACCGCACCTCGGTCGGCGAGCGTCCCGCAGACCGTTATGGCGCGGCCGCCGACCGTGCCGCCGCCCCGCGCATGAGCGACGAGGAGAAGCGAATCAGCCTGGAAACATTAGACAGCGGCGAGATCGCCGAGGGCATTTTAGAGATCATGCCCGACGGGTTTGGCTTTATCCGCTGTGAGAACTATCTCCCCGGGGAAAATGACGTATATGTAGCGCCGTCCCAGATTCGTCGTTTTAACATGAAAACAGGGGATATCATCCGCGGCACAAAGCGGATCAAGACAGGCACCGAAAAATTCGTAGCCCTTCTATTTGTAAACGAGATCAACGGACTGCCGCCGAGGGCGACCGAAACGCGTCCGAATTTTGAGGATTTAACGCCGATTTTCCCCAATTCCCGGCTGCATCTGGAGGTGCCGGGCGGGAAGGTATCCATGCGGATCGTAGATCTGCTCTCGCCGATCGGCAAGGGACAGAGAGGCATGATCGTATCGCCGCCGAAGGCCGGCAAAACAACGCTGCTAAAGCAGATCGCCCAATCGATCAAGATCAACCATCCCTCTATGCACCTGATCGTGCTGCTGATTGACGAGCGTCCCGAGGAAGTGACCGATATCCGGGAATCGATCGGCGGCGCCAATGTCGAAGTGATCTATTCGACCTTTGACGAGCTGCCGGAGCATCATAAACGAGTATCAGAAATGGTACTGGAAAGAGCAAAGCGCCTGGTCGAGCACGGCAAGGACGTGATGATCCTCTTAGACAGCATCACACGCTTGGCCCGCGCCTACAATCTGACCGTAGCGCCCAGCGGGCGGACACTGTCCGGCGGTCTGGACCCGGCGGCTCTGCATATGCCTAAGCGGTTCTTCGGCGCGGCCCGCAATATGCGTGAAGGCGGCAGCTTAACGATCCTGGCGACGGCGCTTGTGGAAACCGGCAGCCGCATGGACGATGTGGTATTTGAGGAATTCAAGGGGACGGGCAATATGGAGCTGGTGTTGAACCGCAAGCTGTCCGAAAAGAGGATTTTCCCGGCTATTGACATCCTGAAATCCGGAACCAGACGCGACGATTTGCTGCTTACGCCGGAGGAGGTGGAAGCGGTGGAAAATATTCGCCGGGCGACAAACGGCATGAAAGGCGACGAAGCCGTGGAGCGGATCCTCGATATGTTCGCGCGGACCAAAAATAACCGTGAATTTATTGCCATGTCGCGAAAGACGCGGTTTATCTAAGCCGCGAAAAACGCGCTTCGTTCGATATGCGCCATGCTTTGATCTATACAACCGAAACGGCCGAAAGCTCATCGCGGGCTTTTGGCCATTTTTATGCCATCTAAAGGAAAATCCCCCTGGCAGCCGGCAGAAGGTTTGTGCATTTTGGCTACATTTTCATAGAAATGCTCTTTAAAAGGTCAAGAAATGACAAAGACAAAGATAAAAAAGGGAAAGAATATATCCGAATCCTTTTCTATAATTTAAGTAACCAATTCAACCAGAAGGAGGATGTATATGAAAAAACGATTGTTCAGCGGATTACTCATTGCGGCAATGGTATCGGTCTTGTTTGCGGGCTGCGGCAGCAAACCCGACAGCACACAGGGCGGCGGCACGGAGGGCGGCGGCAGCGAACCGGTGGAAATCTCATTCTACACGACGGAAACCGGAAAGGACGATTATTTCCAGGATCTGATCCGTGATTTTGAGAGCAAAAACGAAGGCATCACCGTCGAGTACATCGCGGCCGGCGACGATCAGCTGCAGGCCTGGATGGCGCTGTACTCCAGCAACGAAGGACCGACCGTTTCCCTCATGGATCCGATCAACATCTATGAGAACCAGGAAAGAATGCTGGATTTAACCGGCCAGGCGATGCTTGACAATGTAAAAGAAGAGTCCTTGAGCACTTTGACCTTTGACGGAAAGGTATACGGCGTCCCGATGTCGGCGGCCGGCATCGGTATTCTTTACAACAAGGCGGTCTGCGACGCGGCCGTGGGCGGGGACTTCGATCCCTCGACCATCAAGACCCGCTCGGATTTGCAGGCTCTGTTTGAAAAAATCGAGGCAACCGGCGCGGCCGGCACCTGCATTACCGGCGTCAACTGGTCCATCGGCTCGCACTATCTCTGCCAGACCTACGGCGCGGCCATCGGCAGCGTAGAGGAGCGCGTGGCCTATGTAAACAGCATCATCGCGGGGGAGAAAAAGGAAATCGACAACGACGTATTCAACGGCTATATGGAGACGTTCGACCTGCTGGCCCGGTACAATATTAACAAGGCCGATCCGCTGGTCGGCGACGTAAATGTGGACGCGGCCGCTCTGGCAGCCGGAGAATGCGGCACCTGGCTGATGGGCGACTGGGCCTGGACCTATCTGGCGGCCTTAGTAGATGAAAACGCCGAGTTCGGCCTGCTTCCGATCCCTCACAGCGACGACGAAAGCGACATTGTCAACCAGTCCATTTCGACGTCCTACGCCAAGGGCTACTGCATCGATACCAGCCAGAACACGGAGGCCCAGCAGGCGGCGGGCCTGAAATTCATCGAGTACATGTCCTCGGATTCCTATGCCCAGGAACAGACGGCGATCGTATGCGGCCAGGCGCTGCCCTTTAAAAACTTCGCGTTCGGCGACAAATTAAGCCCTCTGGGACAGTCCACGGCCGAATATATGGCGGCAGGGCTGGCAACCGATTTCTATGGAACCCCCAATCTCTATCCGTCCGACATCTGGTATGAGTGCGGCGCTTATATGTGCGAGTACTTGTCCGGCGCCTGCGACCGAGAAACATTGGCTTCCAAAATTGACGGTTACTGGGGCAATCAAGAAGCAAGATAACCGATCGGCAAGAGAATCGGGTAAGCGGGCGGTGAGGGGACATATCCCCCGCCGTCCGCGCAATCCGAAAAGCGGGAGATATGTATGAATAAACAGGCGGTAAAAAAAGCAAAAAAAATAGCGCAGTTTGCCGGCTTCGGCCTCCCGGCGACGTTCATATGGGTGACCGTTGTCATCCTTCCCTTTATCTATGGAATCTGGATCACTTTGACGGACTGGAACGGCCTGGCGCTGGATATCCATTATGTGGGATTTGCAAATTATAAATCCGTGTTCACTGATCCCACCTTCCTCTCCTCATTTGTAAAAACCGTTATTTACGCGGCATTTACGGTGGCGGCGAGCAATATCATCGGCTTTTTGCTGGCGCTGGCCGTGACCGGCGGCATCAAGGGACAGGGCCTTTTTAGGGCCGGCTTTTTTACGCCGAACATCATCGGCGGCATCATTTTGGGCTATATCTGGAACTTCATTTTTTCTTATGCGATCACCGGCTTTGGCAAGGCCATCGGCGTGGAATGGATGTCCACCTCCTGGCTGACGCATCCGACCAGGGCGCTGATCGCGCTGATCCTCGTAAGCTCCTGGCAGATGAGCGGATATCTGATGGTGATCTACATCGCGGGCCTGACAAACGTCCCTGCGGAGCTGATCGAGGCGGCCAAGGTGGACGGGGCCACCGGCTGGCAGGCCGTACAAAAGGTCAAGATTCCCTGCATCCGCAACACGATCGCGATCTGCGTCTTTCTGTCGATCTCGAGAACCTTCATGTCCTTTGACATGAACCTGTCGCTGACGGCGGGCGGGCCGTATAAATCGACGGAGCTGATCGCCTACAAGATCTATCAGACAGCCTTTACAAGCATGGAATTCGGAAAAGGGCAGGCGCAGGCTATCGTCCTCTTCGTCATTGTGGCGGTCATTTCCCTGCTGCAGGTTTATTTTACCAGGAAGGGGGCGGAGAATACATGAGCAAAAAGAATGCCAAAAAGACCGCGGCCTTTATCGTCACGCTGATCGTGCTGATTCTGTTTATGATTCCCTTCTTTATCCTGGTAATCAACACGTTTAAGACGACGCAGGAGTTTATCAAAACCCCCTTCGCCCTGCCCCAAAGCCCGAATCTGGATAATTTCGCGGTGGCGATCCGGCGGATGAACTTCTGGACGGCGCTCAAAAACACGGCGATCGTGACCATAAGCGCCGTGCTGGTAAATACGCTCGTGTCGGCGATGACCGGATATCTGTTCGCGCGCAAGAGATGGAGGGTGAACAAAGTGATCTTCATGGCCTTCCTCGCCTCGATGGTCGCGCCGTTTCAGGTATATATGATCCCGTTAGTAAAGATTTATGCGGGACAGCTGGGGATGTCCAATTCCCTGGCAGTGGTCGCCTATATCGCAGTCGGCCTGAATATCCCGTTCGCCGTGTTTTTGTATCACGGCTTTATCGAAGGGATCCCGGAGGATCTGGACGAAGCGGCCCGGATTGACGGCTGTGGCTTTACCGGAACCTTTTTCAAGATTATCCTGCCGCTTCTCAAGCCGATTATCATAACCGTAACGGTATTTGTGGCGATGGGAATCTGGAACGACTATCTGATGTCGAGCCTGTTTTTGACAAAGCAGGAGACTAAGACGCTGGCGATTGCGATCAAAACGTTTCTGACCAATCATTCGGCGGAATACGCCCCGATGATGGCCGGCCTTCTGCTGAGCATCGTCCCGATCCTGATCTTTTACCTGGCCGGGCAGAAATACATCATCGAAGGCGTGGTCGCTGGCAGCGTCAAAGGATGAGGGCCGTCAGCCGATAAAGTTGCTGGGTGTGCAGCCATACAGCTTTTTGAAGGTGGCAATGAAGGACTTGGTGTTGGGAAAGCCGTTGTGAAACGCGCATTCCGTGAGATTGACCGGACCGGAGGCCAGCTGTTCGGCCGCATGGCTCACACGTACAAAATTTAAGTACGAGTGAAAGTTTACGCCCAGGGACGCTTTAAACAGGCGCGAAAAATAGCTGGCGGAATACTGAAAATGTTTGGCGACCGAGCCAAGCGTCACATCCTCTTTATAATGGCGTTCAATATAGTCCGTAAATTGGATCGCGGTATGCATCTCCTGCTCGGAAGAGATATGATACTTGGCATCCGACCGGATACAGTGCGCCTTTACAAGGTGCAGGATCTTGAAAAGGATGCTCATCAGCAGGAGCTGACAATCCGGCGCTTCCGTGTCCACCGAAAAAAGCTCGCTGGCGATTTCCTTGATGCGGGATGTGACATCCGGAAGCTCCGGATTATAAAAAAAGAGGTTTTTCCCCAGCCATTTTTCGATAAACGGCAGGGAGATCACGACGCTGACGCCGGAAAAGTGGTCGGTCGGATTGATATAGCGGCAGGAATGCGGCTCGCCGCTGTTGACAAAAATCCAATCCGACTCGCCGAAGTCGAAATTGTTGGTGCCGGTATTAAAACGGATGCAGCCCGTAAGCGTTACCGTAATTTCCAGACTGCGGTGCCAGTGAAGAGGGACGTTGATGCAGGAACCCGTAAGGTCATGCTTGTAGATTTTAACGGGCAGCAGTGAAAATACGTCGTTGTAAGACTCGTATAAGCGGGGCATGGCGTTCCTCCTAATCTCCTGTGCGCTTCGTGTGACGTCTGAAATGGCTTTCGATCGCACACGAGGGCGCGCCGCCAAGATACTAAAATCATTTTAACATATTCTACAAAGAATGTCATGGATAAATGCGGCCGGCCGAAAGGCGGCTTTGCGGCGAGGAGGGATGTGTATGACAAAAGAGCAAAAAATCTTGTATATGCGCGGAGAGCAGCGCGAGCGCCGACTGGCGGACGCGTTTTTGCTGACTCGTAAAATCGTTCCTTTTGAGGAACCGATGGAGGAGGGACAATGGTATCGGCGGATTGTGCCGGGCGGGATCTGCGCGGACGGCTCGGAGTATCCGATTCTTTTAAACAGGGGCTGTGAAAATTCGCTGGTGATTTTCCTGGAGGGCGGAGGCATGTCCTTAGACGAAGAGATGGCCAGGTGCCCGAATTCCCTGGGAAATACCTATTTAGGCAAGCCTCCGTGCTACGCGGCGAATTTCCGGCCCTATATTGAGTATACCTGTTTTGACAATGCGGGGGGCAGCCGGGGGATCGTCGAAAAAGACGACCCGCGCAATCCGTTTCGGGACTGGCACTTTGCGGTCGCGACCTACGGCACGGCCGATCTCTATACGGGCGACGGCAGCTTTTCGTACACGGACGAGGAGGGGAGGCCTCAGACGCTTCATCATAAAGGGTACGCGAATTTTTTAAAGACGCTAAAGGTCCTCAAAGAAGTATTTCCCGACCCGGACCGCATCCTGCTGATGGGCGGAAGCGCCGGCGCCTTTGGCGTGCCGGCCGTGGCGCCGGACGTTCTGCGGGCCTACCCGCGCTGCAGGGACATCACGGTATACTCAGACAGCGCCACCTGTCCCAACGAGCGCTACATAGACGCTGCGCAGAGAGTGTGGAAGGCGCCAAAGCGTATTGCCGGGGCCATGCATACAAAAAGCCCGGAGGCCGATTGGTTTGAGGCGCTTTACAAAATGGCGGGGGATTCGCTCCGCTACCTGTATTCGATCAGCGTGCGGGACTGGATTTTTATCAGCTATCTGGAATACTATAAAACAAGAAACATGATATACAAGACAGAATGGGAGGAGGCGTTCCGGGGGCATGTAAAGGAGACTGTCGGCCGGCTTAAGAGGCTGACGGACCGCTTCCATATCCTAATTACGGATTTTCCGTTCGCGGTGGAAAACGGGCCGGACGCCACGCTGCATACGACATGCCAGGATCCGCATTTCTATGAGAAAACCTCATATGGAGTCACGCCGGCGCAGTGGCTATGGGATGCAATCAACAAAAATGGATATGATGCGGGGGTGGATTTGCTGTGAAAAAAGAAATATGTTTTTCTTCGGGCCTTTCATTTAGAAAACTGAATATGATTCCGCTAAACGACGCGATGGGGCCGGTCATGTATTATCCGCACGACACCTTATTTCCGGTGGCCTATGAAAAAAAGACGGACGGGACGGTGCGCTTTGATCTGTATTTTCCGCATGCGCGCCAGGTAGAGCTGAAAACCTACTCCGATACCTATGAGCTGACGGGAAAGAGCGGGCACTGGATCGGCGAATTTGCGCTGGAAGCCGGCTTTCACGCCCTGTTTGTCATAGTTGACGGCAATGAAACCCTGTATCCGGGCTTTCCGATCGGCTTTGGCGGAAACCGTCCGATCAACTATATTGAATTGGAGGACGAGACTTGCGCGGAACCGATCGACTGCCCGCACGGGACCGTGGCGGCCGATTTTCTGAACAGCCGGGTGACCAAAAGGCTGGAGCGGCTCTACGTATATCTTCCGCCGGAGTATCCGCATGAACCGGAAAAAAAGTACCCGGTGCTCTACCTGCAGCACGGGCACGGTGAGAATGAAACGGCCTGGGTCAATCAGGGAAAGGTCAATTTCATACTGGATCGGTTGATTGCCGAGAAAAAGGCGGAGCCGATGATGGTCGTCATGTGCAACGGCATGCCGGCCTATGAATCGGACGAGGGGATCCGCGTGGGGGCCGCCCTGGAATTTGAAGAATTGCTGACCGGCGAGGTGATCCCTTACATCGAAGCCCGTTACCGGGCCTGGGGCGATAAGGCGCACCGCGGTATGGCCGGCCTGTCCATGGGCAGCATGCAGACGTCGGTCGTTACGCTGAAAAATCAGGATTTGTTTGATTATGCGGGTATTTTCAGCGGATTCGTGAAGGATTTCCTTTCCGGATACGAAGGGCATATTCGCCCCGAATACCTGGATTCGTATTCCAAGAATTTAAAATACATCTACCGCGCGATGGGAGACCGGGATATCTTTTTTGAAAACTTTCTTGCGGACGACGAACTGCTCAAAGCGCATCAGGTAGAGCATGAGCGGGTCATCTACCAGGGGGGACATGAGTGGAAGGTATGGCAGCGATGCATTTTTGATTTTGTACAGAAGATTTTTCATTAGGAGACTGGCATATGAGCGACGCGGAAAAAGCCAAACGGTTTGCAGAGACAATCTTTTTCCCCAGAGGTTCTGTCCGGCCTGACAGAGAGCAGGTGTTTCGTTTTCTGACCGAGCAGATGGAGGCGGACACCGGGGAATTCCTTCAGTGGGAAAGGGAAAGCTTTGTCTGTCATAATGGTTCGGTGGAAATCTACGGAGATTTTTACCCGCTGGAAGGAGCGGCGGCCTGCGCCGTCCTCGCGCACGGGTTCGGGCAGAACCGATACATCCTGCTGCCGCAGCAGAAGATATTGCGGGAGCTGGGGCTTAGCACGGTGATTTTTGACCAGCGGGCCTTTGGCGAGAGCAGAGAATCGTATTGTACGTTCGGGATCGAAGAGGCGCGGGATACGGCCTGCGTCGTAGACTGGGCGAAACAACGATGCCCCCGGGGCACGCGCATGGTGCTGCTGGGCGTGTCGATGGGAGCGGCCGCTTCGATGACGGCCCTTGCGCACACCAAGAATATCGATTATCTCGTCGAGGACTGCGGCTTTGCGGACGTAGAGCAGGTGATCGACAGCCTGTACCAAAGCTTCCACGACGGGGAAGGAAATCCGAAAGCGCGAGCCGCGTTTTATGAGAAGGCAGCCGCTCTGGGCCTGGATATCCGCATGGACCGCCCGCTGGACGCCGTTGCCAAAGCCCGAATCCCGATCTGCCTCTTTCACGGTACTTCCGATCGCACGATTGCAGCCGGGCAGGCCCGGGCTCTGTACGCGGCCTGTCAAAACCCTGCGTCACGGCTGGAACTGTTTGAGGGAAAGGAACACGCGCTCTGTGTGACGGATCGGACGAGATATAAGGCGGTTCTGCGGGATTTTTTGCAGGCGTGCGCGCCGCCGGCGGAAGAATCCTCTTGAACTTTCCGCCATGTTGTGCTATCCTTTAATTAAAGAAGGACGCCTGCTCCAACAGACGCCCTTCATGGAACTCACTCCAAAGGTGGAGCTTCCCA
>CANSWW010000086.1 GCA_947650845.1 uncultured Lachnospiraceae bacterium | reverse complement strand
GTCCAGGCGCTATGTTTATCCGGAAATCCTTTACTATCTGAAATTTCCTCATCTATCAGTTTGCACAGTCTGGATACAAGAAAAGGATAGCCCGAGGTGTAATCGTAAAGGAAGCCCGACATTTCCCGGATCGCCATTCCTGTGTGATAATCCTTCTCATACTCCTTTAGCATGCCTGCGATATCCTGCACCGAAAAATTCATATCCACCCGGAAATCTGCCGCTATGTTCCACGGACTGTTCATCTTGTGAGCTTCCGCCGCACGAATCTTTCGTTTCATATTGCGAATATCATATACGCCGGCCAGAACCACCGACTGAAAAGTCGGCGTCCGATCCCGATCCAGATAGGCCGCCCGCAATTGCGCAAGAAAATCCAAAAACACCTGATTATTCGTGGCGCTGTCCACCTCATCGATCAACAAGACCACCGGTTTTTCCGATTGCCCGCACCATTCAACAAAGCAATCGAAAAGCTCCGCCAATCTAACGTCTGCTTCCTTTTCTCTTGCCAGTTTATCCAGCTTTTCTTTAGGCGCTTTTGGCATACCTGCTATATGCCTGACGGCATTGCTTATTTCTCTGGCTAACCCATTTACAAAAGTGGCTTCCGTCGAAAAATCTGCAAAACTCATCCGCTGGAAGTCCAGACTTACAACCCCGTACTCATCCTTAAGAAACTCTGCCAGCGCATGCAATAACGTAGTTTTTCCATATTGTCTCGCTCGAGTGATCGTAAAATACTCCCCATTCTCTATCATCGCCCGGATTGCCTTAAGCCTTGATTCCAGGGCAATCATATAATGCCTGCTCGGTTTGCAGACACCGCTTACATTAAATACCTTCGCCATCTTTATATACCCCTTACTCCCCGCTCATCCACGGAACCGGTTCAAACACGCAAACAGCTCTTGAATCCGCGGCTTAGCCAGCCCGCCGGGCACGTACGAGCTGCACAGCGCGTCCCACCCCTTTTGATCCAGCGTATCGGCCATGATCTGTACGGCCTGCCGCACCGTCTTTTGGCCGTCCACGACCTGCTCCAGGCCAAAGCGCAGCAGATAGGCCAGCGCCGTCACCTGTTCATTGTCCGCCAGCTGCTCTAAGTAGCGGACATTGATGCTCTCCTTATCCAAAGAGAATGATTCCAGGCCAAAGGACTTGATCTTCATACGCTCATGCCGCGCATCTGTCTGGCCACCCCTGCGGTCGCGGCCGCCATACCCGCCGCGCCCTTCCCGGCTGTCCCGGCGGCGAAAACGCGGCAGCACCCGCGCAAAGTCCGGCAGCGCAAAGTCCTGCGGCTTCGTCCCCGGAGCCGGCTGCCCGCCGCACAGTGCCTCTACTTTTTCCGTTATATCCAGCACATGGTAGCAGTCCATCTGCAGAATGCGGTCCGCGATATAGAAAAACGCGCCGGAGCTGCCGGCCACCATGATCGTGGAAATCCCCGCCTTCTCATACAAATCCCTCGTCCGCTCGATAAACGGCGTGATCGGCTCTTTATCGCGGCGGATCACCTGCTGCATCAGCTCGTCGCGCACCATAAAATTGGTCGCCGACGTATCCTCGTCGATCAAAAATACCTGAGAACCGGCTTCGATGCTCTCAACCAGACCGGCCGCCTGCGACGTGCTGCCGCTCGCGTCGGCCGTCGTAAAGGCCCTGGTATCCTTCTTATTCGGCAGATCGTTGATAAACAAAGAGATATCCACATTGCGCACCGAGCGGCCGTCCTCGGCCCGCAGCTTGACGGCCGTCTCGTCGGTCAGCACAAACTCCCGGCCGTCTCCCGCTATATGGTTGTAGACGCCGGCCTGCAGCGCCTCTAAAAGCGTCGATTTGCCGTGGTATCCGCCGCCTACAATCAGCGTGACGCCGCGGGGAACCGCCATGCCGCGTATCTCGCCCCGGTGAGGCAGGACAAAGCTCTGCTCCAGTGTGGCCGGGGACATAAAAGGGACCGCCTCTGCCAGCGGCAGATTGGAAATCCCGCTCTTACGCGGCAGGACCGCGCCGTTTGCCACAAAGGCCACCAACCCGTTTTCCCGCAAAAGCGTCCGCAGGGCCTCCTGGTCCTCCGCCAAAAAGACGGCTGCCTGCGCTTTTTTCTGGTCAATGTTGCGGTAGATGAGGCTGCCCTCCACGCAGCGCGGCAGGAACTCAAAGAGGATTTTCTCCAGCTCCCCGGCATTGATCGTGCGCCCGAAGGCCGGGAACCCGATCTGGAAGCGGGCAATCAGCCGGCCCTTAGCAATCTGGCAGGCGCTGCGTTCCAGTACCTCCTGGCCGCAGCGGCTCACCGACAAAAGACCGCTCTTACCGGAGCCCTTAGCCTTGAAATTGTACTGGTCAAACTGTCCGTAAAGCAGGCGTGTCAAAAAATCCTGCAGGGCAATCCGCGAGCAGTCCCGCTCCCGGTAGGCCTCCGGGAAGCCGGCTTTTTCATAGGAAAGCTCCACATGCACGCTGGAGGGAGCGGCGAACGGGTCGCCCTGCACATGGTCGATGACCAGCGTATACTGAGGGAATTGCCAGCTTCCGGCCAGAGATTTATACGCCGGATAGCTTTTATGATCGATGGAGCGCAGAAGCGTGCGCAGTTCGTTGGATGATTTCATCGTTTTTATCCTCTCTACTGTTTTCTGTCCGTGACGGACGACTGGTATCATTATACATCGAACCTGCCGTTTTGTCATTCCCTTTTCGCCGGCCGCTTTTATGATAGCTTCCAAGCACGGCATGTCAAAAGCAGGACGGCTATCTTACCAGCCGTCCTGCTCTTTAAAAATCCCCTTTTCTCCTGTTGTCCGTTTAATTCGTAATCGCCAGCTCCGTCTCCTTGTCAAACACATGGATCTTCTCCACATCCAGCACAAACTCCCGGGTATCCCCCGTCTTAGCCGTCGTCGAAGAGCTCACCCGTGCCGTCATCGAATTGCCGCACAGCTCGCAATACAGATACACCTCCGCGCCCAGCAGCTCATAGACATTCACCGTCGCCTTCACCTGCGCGCCCACGCGGCCGCCGCCTGCCTCGCTCACATCCTCCGGACGGATCCCCAGGATCACTTCCTTATCCTTGTATCCCCCGTCGATCAGCTTCTTAGCCTTCTCTTTCGGCAGCTCGATCCCATACTCGCCCACCTTCAAGGTAACTCTCTCACCCTCTGCCTGGCAGACCGCATTCAGGAAATTCATCTGCGGCGACCCGATAAAGCCGGCCACAAACAAATTGCAAGGCGCATTATACAAATTCTGCGGCGTATCCACCTGCTGGATCACGCCCCCCTTCATCACGACGATACGCGTCCCCAGCGTCATCGCCTCCGTCTGGTCATGCGTCACATAAATAATCGTCGCCCCCAGGCGCTCATGCAGCTTCGCAATCTCCGTACGCATCTGCACACGCAGCTTCGCATCCAGGTTACTCAGCGGCTCATCCATCAAAAACACCTTCGGGTTGCGGACAATCGCCCGCCCCATCGCCACACGCTGCCGCTGCCCGCCCGACAAAGCCTTCGGCTTACGGTCCAACAGCAAATCCAAATCCAGGATCTTCGCCGCCTCACGCACCTTGCGCTCAATCTCCTCCTTCGGCGTCTTCTTCAGCTTCAGCCCAAACGCCATATTGTCATACACCGTCATATGCGGATACAACGCATAGCTCTGGAACACCATCGCAATATCGCGGTCCTTCGACTCCACATCATTCATCAGCTCCCCGTCGATCCTAAACTCGCCCGAAGAAATATCCTCCAGCCCCGCCACCATACGCAGCGTCGTCGACTTGCCGCAGCCCGACGGCCCGACAAAAATGATAAACTCCTTGTCCGCGATCTCCAGGTTAAAATCATTCACCGCCTTAAACCCGTTCGGATACTCCTTAAAAATGTGCTTCAAAGATAAACTCGCCATTTCTCATTCCTCCTCAATCCGCTTGCCGCATCTTGCGGTACAATTTCATTTCCTCTAAAAAACCCTCGTTCGGCTCCACATAAATGCACTCCCCGCCGGCCTCGATCGTATAGACCTCCGCCCGCTTAAGCCCCGAAGTAAAATCCCGCACCCGGCGGCTCCCCGCCGCCAGGCGCCCCCTCGTCACCGCCGCCACATCCTTGCGGTCACAACGGTACAGCTCCTTGCGCTTCTCCTTGCGGATAATCTTGCTAATCTCCAAATCCCCGTTCACATACGAATACTCAAACTCATACCGCCAGCTGCGAAGCAGGAAAAAAGCCGTCACTGCCAGCACCAGCACCAGCAAAAAAAACACCGGGTAAAACAAAACCGCATCCGCCGTAAACACCAAAATCGACGAAAACAACAACGACTTCACCAGCTGCTTCTTCATCGACGGATAATACGGAACCATCCACTCCAACACCACGTCATGCATCGCTTTCCTCCCTCTGCCCGCGCTCCAAAAGCCCGCCGCCCCCCTCGGGCGCCTCCCCGGCCTCCGGCTCCACAGCCAAAATCTCAAACTGCACCGCCTCATACTGCAACAAACTCCCCGGCACCGGCAGCCCCGCACTCATCAAAAGCTGCCCCGAAAACACCCCCGGAAACCCGCTCACCCGGTACAGCCGCCCCGCATCCAGCCCCCGCGCCCTCACATAGCGCTGGGCATCGTTCGACTCCTTCTCCGTCACCACCAGGCTCAAAAGAGAACGCCTCCTGTCCCGCGAAACATGCTGCCAGGCCACATACTCCCCAAACCGGTACGGATCCGTCAAACGATAATAATCCCCGTCCGCAATCAGCCCGTACCACCGCCGGTAGCTCTCAATCTGCCCCCGGCAAACCTCCTTCTCCTCCTCCGACAGCCGCGTCGAATCCAGCTCATAGCCCAGGATCCCCCCCATCGCCACCACGCCCCGCGTCTTTAGCGGCGTAACCCGCCCCGTCTGATGGTTCGGGCACACCGAAACATGCGCCTCCACGCACGAACACGGATAAGCAAACGAAGTCCCGTACTGGATCCTCAGGCGGCAGACCGCATCCGTATTATCGCTGCACCAAATCTCCGGCTGATAATACAGCATCCCCGCGTCAAACCGCCCCCCGCCCCCGCTGCACCCGCAAAAAAGGATGTCCGGATGCGTCAAAATAATCCGATCCATAATATGGTACAAGCCCAGCACATACCGATGGTAAATCTCCCCCTGCTTCTCCTTCTCCGCAATCGCCGACCAGGCATCCGTAATAAAACGGTTCATATCCCACTTCACATACTCAATCCGCGTCCCGTCCAGGATCCCGTTGATCGCCCCCACAATATAATCGCACACATCCTGCCGCGACAAGTCAAGCACCAGCTGGTAACGCCCCCTGGCCGCCGGCCGCCTCGGGATCTGCAGACACCAGTCCGGATGCGCCCGGTACAAGCCGCTGTTCTCCGAAACCATCTCCGGCTCGATCCAAAGCCCAAACCTAAGCCCCAGCTCATGCACCCGCTCCGACAGCCCCGAAAGCCCGCTTTTCAGCTTCTGCGGATTCACAATCCAATCCCCCAGCGCCGAACAATCGCTGTCACGGCTGCCAAACCACCCGTCGTCCAGCACAAACGTATCCACGCCCATGCCGACAGCCTCCCGCGCGATGCGCAGCAGCTTCTCATCGTCAAAATCAAAGTAAGCCGCCTCCCAGCTGTTAATCACCACCGGCCTCTCCCTGCGCACAAACGGGCTCCGGCAAAGATTCTCCCGGAAAATCCGGTGGTACAAATGCGACAGGCGCGTCAGGCCCTCCCCCGAAAACGCCATCACCACCTCCGGCGCCGTAAAACTCTCCCCCGCCTTCAGCTGATACGAAAAATGCTTCGGATGGATCCCCATAATCACACGCGTCTGGTCATACTGGTCCCGCTCCGCCTTACAGACAAAATTCCCGCTGTAGACAAACGAAAACCCAAAACACCGCCCATAATCCTCCGTCGCCGCATGGTCGCACAAAATCGCAAACGGATTATGCTGATGGCTCGAAGCACCCCGGAAACTCCCGATCGTCTGCGTCCCGTAAACAAGCGGCGCCCGCGTCACCTCCCGCTCCATCGTATGCCGCCCGTCCAAGTGGATAAAATCATACTCCGAATCCAGAAAATCCAACGTCATCGACATGATCCGGTTCAGATAAATCGTATCCTCCCCCTCGTTCACCACACGCACCGACCGCGTAATAATATCCTTCTCCTCAAACACACTATAGCTCAAAACCACCGTCAGCCGCGTCACCGCATCCGTCAGCCAGATCTCCAGCGAATCCACCGTATCCCCCGCCACGGCCCGCAGGCAAGGAAGCCCCTCAAGCGCCTCCTTCCCCTCATAAATCCGGTGCCCCCGCACCTTCCCCACAAAAGCAAAGCTCCCGTCGCCGTTTTTCACCTCGATACTGCTCAAACGGTAATCACAGCTCCCGTCGCTCGAAAACTCCTGCGGCAACACATCCAGGGAAAACGTCCGGTCATTCCCCGCCTCATTCGGATTCGGAGAAAACCCCCTGTCCGTCGGGCACAGCAGATACGACAAATCCACATCCGCAATGCGCTCCCCATAATACAAATGCAACAGATAATCAAAACCGCTCACCTTCATCTGATAGGCGCTGCTTTTCGTCAAAAGCGTATAAGTCCTCGCCCCCGGATCATAACGGATTGACATACGGCCATCCCCCTGTGTATCCATCCCCCACGCCCCGCGGCGCGAGGCGGCCAGCCGCCCCCGCCGCAAAACGCGGTACTTTTTTGTTCCTGTGCCTCAAAACATCCCTTACTTGCCGCCCGTCATCGCCACGCCCTCGATGAACTGCTTCTGGAAGAACAGATACAGCACCACCATCGGGATCATCGCCAGCAGCGAACCCGCCATCAAAACCGGGAAATTCGTGCTAAACTGCCCCCTCAGCGTCGCCAAACCAGACGACAACGTCATCATCTTCAAATCCGTGTTCGCAATCAACGGCCACATCAAATCGCCATACGCAAACACCGCCGTAAACACCGCCAACGCCGCCATCGACGAAGTCGTCAGCGGCACCATCACCTTCACAAACGTCTGCCACTGGTTGCACCCATCCAGATACGCCGCCTCCGAAATCTCATCCGGAATCCCCATGTACGCCTGGCGCAGGAAAAACGTCCCAAACGCGCTCACAAGCCCCGGAAACACCAACGCAAAAATCGAATTCGTAAGGCCCAGCTTCGCCAGCATCTGATACTGCGGAATAATGAAAATCTGCGAAGGCAGCATCATCTGCACCAGCACCACGCCAAACAGCAGGTTCTTGCCCTTGAATTTCAGCTTCGCAAACGCATACCCCGCCATCGAGCTAAACGCCACCGCGCAGATCACGCGCCATACGATCAGCAGGATCGTATTCTTATACAGCGCACCAAACGGCAGACTCGCCAGCGCGTCCTTGAAGCTGTCAAGCGCCCACTGGTGCGGCAAAATATCCGGCGGAATCTGCATACTCTCCGCCACCGTCTTAAAGCTGGTCAGGAACATCCACACGAAGGGAAAGATCATGACGATCGAACCGATGGCAAAGAAAACATACACGCCTGTATTCCTGGAACCCTGTTTTTTCTTTGTATTCATGATTCGTCTCCTTCCTTATACTTCGTAGTTGACCCACTTCTTCTGGCCCCAGAACTGCACCGCCGTCACCAAACCGATCAGCAGCACCGTCCAGATCACGATCGCCGAGCCATAGCCCTTATTCCCCGCCACAAACGACTCGCGGTAGAACAAATACATCAGCGACTGCGCGCTCGTAAGAGCCGGATTCGACTCCTCTACCATCATGTAGATCAAATCATACACCTTCAAAGACGACATCAGCCGCATAATCATCACCACGAACAACGTCGGCGAAACCATCGGCAGCGTAATATGGAAAAACTGCTGGATCTTCGTCGCCCCGTCCAGGCTCGCCGCCTCATAATACGACTTCGAAATATTCTGTAAGCCCGACAACAGCAGCACCGCGTCATACCCAATCGAACTCCAAATTGCGATAATCGAACAAGTAATAATAACCAAGTTCGGATTCGTCACCCAATTCACGCTATTGCCAAGGATTGTATTGATGATGCCATACTCCGTATTAAACATCCATCTCCACACCATCGTCACAGCCGCCGGCGCCACCACCATCGGCAGGAAAAAGATCGCCCGAAACGCCGTCTGCCCCTTGATCTTCTTGTTCAGCATCACCGCCACCACCAAAGCCAAAAACACCCCCAGCGGCACCGTCAAAATGCAAAAATAAATCGTATTCCAGTTCGCGCGCCAAAACTCCGCGCTCGTAAACATCGTAATATAATTCGTAATCCCGTTGAACTTATACAAGCCAAAAGGCTTCGTCTTCGTAAAGCTCAACTTCAACGTATCAATAAACGGATACATATTCAATACGAGCAAGCCGATGATCGTCGGAGCCACCATGATATAGCCCCACATGCTCTCGGAGCGGCCGTGCTTCGTAGATTTCGAAACCGAAGTCGTTTTTGCCATAATCCCACTCCTCCCTTAATCGTCCAGCGCCGCCGAATCCACATACTCCTGCATATGGGCAAGCCCCTCCTCCAGGCTCACCTTGCCGGAATAAATCCTCAGCAGCTCATCATTCACCTTAGACTTCCACACCGAACGGTACGCATTATTCACGCTCTGCACGCCATACTCAAACATATCCACGCACTTCTGCACATCCAGCTTAAACGAAAACTGGTCAAACACACCGATCCACGTATCCTCAAGCCCATTGTAAGCCGGAATCGCCGCGCCCGACTCCCCCTGGATGCGCTGCCCCTCCTCGCTGCCGAAGAACCGCAAAACATCCAAAGCAATGTCCCGGTTTTTCCCCTTCGCGCTCGTCGCATAGCTCAAACCATTCGAAATCGTCGCCCTCCCGTCCCCGCTCTCAGGATCCGGGCACTTAGGCAGCACCGCCACGTCCCATTTCCCCTGCATGTCCGGATAATTCAACATCTCATTCAGCAGGTTCCAGTTCCCCTCAAAGAACATCGCCCCCTGCTCCGAAAAAAACGCCGTCCCCGGAGACGTCTCCGCAAAATAATTCTGATCCGGGCACCAGTCCTCTTTCTGGAAGCCAATATACACCCCCATAGCCTCCGCCGTCGCCGGCTGCGTAAAGCCGCCCGTAATGTTGTCCTCCGCCAATATGTAGCCGCCGTTCTGGTACACAAAATTCCAATACCCCAGCTGGTCATCCCCGTAAGCCATATACCCATACTTACCGGTCTTGTCATAAATCTGCTGCGAAGCCGCAATCAAATCGTCCCACGTCCAGCTCTCGTCCGGATACGCCACGCCCGCCGCGTCAAACATCTCCCGGTTATACACCAGGCAAACCGTATCCTTATCCTTCGGCACGCCGTACATCCGCCCGTCGCTCCCCTGCGAATTCGACCGCGAAACCTCCGAAAAATGATCCTCATAATAAGTCGCGCTCTCATCGGCATAAAGCTCCGTCACATCCGCCAGCATCCCATAGTCCGCATACTTCAAAATCTCATTGGTATGCATCCAGAAAATATCCGGCATCTGGTTGCTGATCGCCGAAGCCTCCAGCTTCGTCCAATACTCGCCCCAGCTCGTCACCTGAACCTCGATGACCACATCCGGATGCTGCGCCGTATAGGCATCGGCAACCGCCTGCATCCCGTCGCGCTGCGCCACATCCCAAATTTGAAATGTCAGATGGGTCTTCCCATCGTTGCTGCCGCCGCATCCCGTCAGTCCCAGAAGCATCAGACATCCCAGAAAGAGCACAGCTAATTTTTTAACCTTTTTCACAAAATGCCCTCCTTGCGTGATGATTTTTGGGAAGGCCCGGCCAATCCCTATATCAAAAAACGTCCTGGCCGCCCCTCCCGAAAATGGTTGCTGCATGTTTTCCAATTCGGCCGGTTTTTGGAAAGAATTTGGTTATGTTGGTGAAAATGCACCAAATTTCTAAGCAGATTATAACAATTTGCCCATGGCCAGTAAATATCCTGGCGTGAAATCCATATACCATAATGTTGGATATGTACAAAATCTGATAGGTA
>CANSWW010000085.1 GCA_947650845.1 uncultured Lachnospiraceae bacterium | reverse complement strand
TCCACCGCAAACGCCGCGATCTGGCCACCGAACAGATTCGTATCCGCGGGAGCCACGCCGCAGGCCGTCAAGCCAAACGCCCCCAGCTGCTGCGCGGTCGCCGCCCTTCCGTTAAACGAATAAAAGGCGTCCAGCTCCGGCGTGACCGGGTCGCTCTTTTCACTGTTGTCCTCCGAGGACGGGCGGATTTCCGTCATCGAGCCGTTTACGCCCCAGCTGGAAATCGCCTGGACAAAACCAGGTAAAATCTCCATGCCCGCCGCGTCAAACACTTCCTCGCCCTCCCCGGCTGTCAAATCCCGCCCCAAGGCGGCGATGACGCCGTCCTCAATCCGCAGATCCTGCACCGCCACCGCGCCCAGGCCGTCATGAACCCGGCCGTTTTTAATCAGCATATGTAACCTCTCCTTCCCTTGAATATACCCATCTTCTCAGGACATAATAGCATACCCTTTTGATATTTCCTTGACTATGCCCCCGCTTCCAAGACATAATAGTATCCCCTTGTGATATTTCCCTACCGCGTCCCCAGATGCTCCCTAAGGAATTCCGCCACCTGCGGATAACAATCCAGCTTATTCTTCAGCTTGCTCAAGCCATGCCCCTCATCCGCATAGCGCAGATACTTAACCGGCACGCCCCGTTTTTCCAGGCTGGCCACGATCTGGTCCGCCTCGCTAACCGGCACGCGAGGATCATTCGCCCCATGAATCACCATCAAGGGGGCCACGATCTGATCCACCTTATGAATCGGAGATACCCGCCGCAGCACGTCCCGGTGCTTCGCCAGGCTTCCATACTCCGACTCCCGGTGGGAACGGCGGTACTCAGCCGTATTTTCAAGGAACGTCTCCAGATCGGACATACCGACCGTATCGACAGCCGCCGCCCAAAGCTTTGGATAATTCGTAATACAAGCCAACGTCATATAGCCGCCGTAGCTTGCGCCCATCACGGCGATCCGCTTCGGATCCGCGATCCTCTCATCCACCAGATGCTGCACCAGGCAGGCGACGTCATGCACACTGTCCAGGCGCTTCTCCACATCGTCTAAATGATGATATTTCTTCCCATAGCCCACGCTGCCGCGGATATTAGGAGCCACCACGCAGAAGCCCTGCCCCACCAGATACTGGATGAGCGGCGAATACATCGGAAACTCCTGCCCCTCCGGCCCGCCATGGATCTCCAGGACCACCGGCCCCGGCTCCGCCTTGCCGCCCGGCGCGCGGTACAACCAATAAGGCACGCGCAGACCGTCAAACGAATGAAACTCTCCCAGCTCCGGCTCCGCCATTTCCTCCGGCGCAATCCCCCCGACCGCGCTGTCCGTCACCGCATACACGCTGTCCGCATCCAGATCCAGCACCCACAATCCGGTCGGCCTGCGGCCGCTTGAAAACGAAAACAAAAGCTTGTGCCCCTCCGGCGACCACTCCATGCCCGCGTAGGTATAGATAAAGCCCTTCGGCGGCCGGGGCGCCGCCAAAAAGCCGCCGCTCTTTGTATCCCATATTTTCAGCTCGCCATAGCCGTCGGCATTAACCACCATCGCCAGATAACGGTCGTCGCAGCTCAAAGCCAGCGCGCTCACATCCCAGTCCGTATGGTACACATCCCGCAGGACGCCCTTTGCCACATCATAATACGAAACATGCAGAAACTCATCGTTTTCATCATTCGTCACATAAAAGCCGCTGCTGTCCGATTTCCAGGCCGTAGACTCATACTGAGCAAAGCTCCCCTCCGGGTACAGATCCCTGCTTTCCCCCGTCTCCATATTGACCAGATACATCCGGTTGTCCGACATGCCCTTCAGCTTATTGTAGAGCATATATTTCCCATCCGGGGACACGCTGGCCGGAAGATTATAATTATCGTGGTTTTCCAGCACCACCTCGATTTGCCGCGTCCGAATATCCATCCGGCAGATATCAAAGCTCGCCTTGTTCCGCTTATTGCAGGCAAAATACAGCTCCGACACCGACCGGTCGGTCCCGCCCATATAGAAGCGGGAGCTCCCGTCCTGCGTCAGGTCCACCGCCTCCTTCTCCCCTTTACGGAGCAAATAAATCTGCTCCTGCTCATTACCGCCCAGATCCGTCGAAAAAATCAAATCCCGGTGGTTGCCGGCCGCCGCCAGCCGCCAGATCCGTTCCGTATAAAACGTCAGCTGCTCCGGCTTTTTATCCGCCAGCGACAGCTTCCAGACCTGCGTCACCCCGCTTCGGTCGCTGAGATACACGATCTCGTCCTCACCGATCCAGACGCCGTTTCGGTTCTCAACGACCGTAAAATAATGTTTCAGCTCTGCCATTTTCTGTACTCCTCCGTTTCCCGGCTCATACGCCTTATTCACGCGGCAACCAAGTTGTATTCAGACAAACTCTAAATTTCCATCTGCCGCATTATCATCCGCCATCAATAGCGCAAAAATCACTCCTCCGGATTCAGATAATCGGCCACGATCATACCGCTCTCCAACTGGATGCTCACAAGCTTCTTAATCGGCGTCACCTCATAATGGATATCTCGTTCCACCGTCTCGCCGCGCTTCGCAAACTCCGCCTCGCACTCCTCATGCACTCTCCTAAGAAGCGCCTTTTCCTCCTCCGTATGCTCCTTCTCCAGCTCATGCTCACAAGAACGAATCGTCAACGTCCACATAAAAAGGCCAAAGAACTTCGGGAGCTCCAGATTATCAAAAGCCTCCGATTCCTTGCAGGGGCCGGCATAATCCTCGCTGGACTCAATAAACGACTTCTCCGTCTCATAATCGCGCTGCGAATGCTTCAGAGACAGCTCGACCATCTTGGCAAACGGATTATCCTCCGAAATCAGATGCTTCACCTGGCTGTAATACGTCTCAATCGTCTGTTCGTTCCCATGATAATAATCCAGCTTCTTCAGCGCAGCCTCCCGGCGGGTAAAAGGCATCTCCTTATCGCTCTGGATCCGCTCCTCAAAGAAATACGGCAGCTCCGTCACCAGCGTAACCGTGCCATACTTCCCCGCGTAGCCGCCGCTGCTGCCGCCGGCGCTCATCAGCGTCTCCGGGGGCACATCCGCAAATTTCTCATAATAATCGTAGGTATCCTCCTGCCCGATCAACGGGAAAATAGCCGGCGCATACGGCTTAATGTAGTTCACCTCCGGCTCGCCCAAATGCAGCGGAATATTCTGCTTCCTGCTGGCAGCATAAAGCTTCTCCCAAATCGGCGACAAATCCCTCGTCAGGTACCAGTACGTTCCGCCAAAGCCCGAATTATGCAGCGAATACATAAAGACCGGCTTCGCCTCGTCGATGATTTTCATCAGCACCTGCGTCTCCGGGATCGGCTTATCAAACGTATAATCCTTGTACGACATCGGGAACGTCCACTCCGCCTGCTCATAACCGGCCGGCCGAAAATAATTCCGCGCATAATTCGTCAGCGTAAACGGCCCCTTGAACCACTTCTCATTCAGCTGTGTGCCGTCCACATCGATGCTCTTAATGATATACCAGGTATAACCCAAGCTTTCCCTGAGCGCATCATCCTCTGCAATCGCCCTCGTAAAATACTCTAACATCATTGCGCCCATTGGCTCATTGGGGTGAGGGCAGCCAAACATAAACGCGTTTTTGTCCCCGCCGGCAATCTTCAGGCAATAGATCGGGTGACCCTTCCGCGAACGGCCGGCCTCGGTGACCTCCACCTTGTCGGGGTATTCCGCCTGCAATTTCATGGTATTAGCATCCATCTCGTCTACGGTGAGGAACTCCTGGTAGTCGGGGATGTTTTCAATCAGTTTGGTAAAGTCACGCATAGTTTCCTCCTTTTTGGCCCGTGCTTTCAGGGCGTAGTTTGTGGCTGGTTTTGGATGGGGGGAGAGTGCCGCCGGGCTCCTGGCTGTTACGCTCCACGATTCCATAACAGGCAGCAAACGGTAAGGGGCCTGAAAAGGCAAAGACTCTGCCTAATAAAGGCATCATCTCCACAGCAGGCCAGCCCCCTCTCTTCTAATACAGGCGTTTCGCGCCAAGCCTATGGAAGAGGAAAGGAGCCAGCCCGGCGCCCTGGCGCTGTCGTGACCGGGCTCTTTCCAAACGCCGGCCCTTAGTGAGTGCAAGCCGCAGGCGCAGCACGAACTTAGTGCCGCTGCGTTTGGAACGAAGCGAGAGCGGGCCCGGACGCGACAGCGCCAGGGCGCCGGGCGTCCCCTTTGCTTCTCCCTTACGCCCTGCCCGAAGCCCCGCAGCAAGAGCACGCCACGAAATGCCCCCCTCCAATATCCGTAAGCTCCGGATACCTTTCACTGCAGTGCGCTTCGGCACAGTAGCACCGCGGCGCGAAATAACACCCCGGCCCATTGTCGATCGGCGTAGGCGGCTCCCCTTCGATGGCGATCGCTTCCTGCTTCTCCAGCGGATTCAGCGAAGCACAGTTGGAGATCAGCACCTTTGTGTAGGGATGCTGCGGATTATGAAGCACTTCATCGGTAGGCCCCATTTCCACGATACGCCCCAAATACATCACCGCCACCTTATCCGAAATATAGCGGGTCGTGGCAATATCATGGCTAATAAATACCAAGGCGGTATTTTTCTGCTTGACAAGGTTCTCCAGCATATTGATGATATCCGCGCGGATCGAGACGTCGAGCATGGAAACCGGCTCGTCGGCCACCATGAAGGTCGGATTTAAAAGCATTGACCGCAGGATCGCGATCCGCTGCAGCTGGCCGCCCGACAGCTCGTGCGGGAATCGATCTACATAGTCGATCGCCGGTGTCAGACCGCTTTGCTCGAGCACGTCCAGCACCATCTGCATGCGTTCTTCTTCGGAAGCGCCGATCCCGTGAAGCTTCATCGGATCCATGAGGATCTTCTTCAGCCGGTAGCGCGGGTCAAAGGTGTCAAAGGGATTCTGGAAAATCATCTGGCAGCTGCGCCGAAACTTCAGCGGATCTTTTTTTAAGAGCGCCTGGCTCGACTCGCCGAACAGACGGATATCGCCGCCGGTCGGCGGCTCTAACTGAATCAGCAGACGGCCCAGCGTCGACTTGCCGCAGCCCGATTCACCGATGACGCCCAGCGTCTCGCCCCGTTTTAGTTGAAAGCTGACTCCGTCCACGGCTTTGATCTGCTGGCGGCGCTGTACCTTACCGTCTTTTTTCTGCACTTTTTTCTGGACATACCATTTTTTGACCTGGTCTACTTCGATTACGTATTCCGAATGTTCAGTCGCGCCCATTTTCTTCACCTCCTACCAGGTGGCAGGCTACCTGCCAGTTCTGTGTTTCATCGCCTGCGGACTGCAGCTTGGGCAGCTGGGTCCGGCACTTGTCCGTTGCATAGGGACAGCGGGGGGCAAACACGCATCCGGTGGGGCGCACCGAGAGATCGGGCAGCGAACCGGGGATTCCCCGCAAATCGGTTTTTTCTCCGTGGAAGGAGGGGAAGGATTTTAGCAGGCCCTGAGTGTAGGGGTGCTTGGGGTTTACCAGCACGTCCACGACGCGGCCTTTTTCCATGATTCGGCCGGCATACATGACGACGACCTTGTTGCAGGTCGAGGATACGACCGATACGTCGTGCGTAATCATCAGCCGGGTTAAGTGCAGCTGTTCCTGCAGCTGGATGATTTCCCGCAGGATCTGGCTCTGCGTTACTACATCAAGGGCCGTGGTTGCTTCGTCCATGACTAGAAGCTTAGGTGTCATAATCAGGCTTAAGGCGATGGAGATGCGCTGCATCATGCCGCCCGACAGCTCGTGCGGGTAGAGCTCATAGACGCGGTCGGAAAGGTTCACGACGCGAAACAGCTCGTAGATGCGGTCGCGGATCGCCTTTTTGGGCGTCCCTGGCTTGTGGATCAGGTACACGTCCTCCATCTGCTTGCCGATCTTGTGAACCGGGCTTAAGGCGTTCATGGATTTCTGGAATACGACGGCGATCTCGTTCCAACGGACCTTGGAGAGCTCCTCCGTCGACATCTGCATCAGGTCGCTTCCTTCGAAAAGGGCTTCGCCGGTCGTTTCGGCCGTCCTCGGTAAAAGGCGCAGGATGCCCATCGCCAGCGTGGATTTGCCGGAACCGGATTCGCCGACGATGCCGATAGCGTCCTGAGGCTCCAACTCCAGGCAGGCGTCCTGGACGGCGTAGACTTCTTTTTCTTTCATCTTATAGGTGACGTTAAAGTTTTTTATCTCTAATAGCGCCATTCGTTCTCCCTCCTTACTTGTTGCTCTGCATCTTCGGAGAGATGAAGCGGTTCAGGCCTTCACCAATCATGAAGAACGTCAGCACGGTGATGACAACAAAGATACCCGGTATGGCCGAGATCCAGGGGCATTTTACGAGATATTGCTTGCCGGCGCTGATCATCTGGCCCCAGCTGATTACATTGGGATCGCCCAGCCCCAAAAACGACAGGCCGGCCTCTGTCAAGATCGCGCCTGAGATCTGCATCGTAGTATTGGCAATAATCGGGAAGATTCCGTTGGGAATGATATGGCGGAACATGATGCTGGCGCGCCCTTCGCCCATGGCCTGCGCCGCCCGCACAAATGTACGTTCTCTGAGGGAGATGGCCTGCGCGCGCATCAGCCGGGCATTGCCGGGCCAGGAGGTTAAGCCGATGACGATCATAACGTAGCGGATATTGCTGCCGAACATAGCTACAATGATTAGAATCAGGAAGAAGGAGGGCGTCATCACAAAAATATTGATGAATTCCAAAATCACCTTGTCCACCGCGCCTCCGAAATAGCCGGCGATACCGCCTAAGAGCGTGCCGACAACCGCCGAAATGGCTGCGGCTATGATACCAATCTCCAGAGACGTCCTGGCTCCGTAAAGGATCTGGCTGTAGATGTCCCGGCCCAGATTGTCGGTGCCGAACCAGAATCCGTCTACGCCGGGAGCTACCCGGATACTGTCATACAGCTTAAACGGATCATGCGTGGCAAACAGCGGCGCGCCAATCGCGCCGACCAAAAGGATAATCAGTAAAATCAGCCCGGTGCGAAGCTGTGAGTTACGTCCTAACTCCTTTTTGAAAGCTGTCATTTTCTTCTTCATGGAATTCCTCCTACTCGTACTTGATACGCGGATCAATCAGGCTGTAGACCAGATCGACGATAATCATCATGGCTGCGACGGTAATCGCCAGGATCAGGTAAATGCCGGACAGAAGGGGGTAATCCCGCTTGCTGATCGAGGTAAACAGCAGCGTGCCCATGCCGGGCCACGAAAAGACCGTCTCGATGTATACGGAACCGGCCAGCAGGAATGCCAGGCTGGAGCCAAGCACCGTAACCGTGGGGATCAGGGCGTTGCGCAATACATATTTGTTGAAAATCCGCGATTCCTTCATCCCGGTCGCGCGCAGCGTCGTGATAAAATCCTCTGACATGACCTGCAGCACGGAGGAGCGGGCGATACGGAAATAGTATGGGAATTGTACCAGGGCCAGCGTCGAGACGGGAAGCACCATGTGATAGGCCACATCCGCGACATAGCGCCAGCCTGTGTAGCCGCCCCGCATATTTACCATCCCGGAGGTCGGGAACCATCCCAGCCGGGACGAGAAAATCAGGATAATCATCAGGCCCAGCCAAAAGCTGGGAGTGGAATCAAAGAAATACGAAATCGTACACATCAAGCGGTCAAAAACGCCGCCGCTTTTGCGCGCCGAACGGATCCCTAAAAGCGTGCCGAACAAAACCGCGATCAAAAGGGCGGCCAGCGACAACAGCAGCGTCGGCATCAGCTTCTCCGCGATCAGCTCCAGCACGGGTCTTTCATTGGCATACGAATACCCGAAATCTCCTTTGCAGACATTCGCGATAAAGCTTATAAACTGCTCCGGCAAGGATTTGTCCAGGCCGTATTTGATCGTCAGCGCCTCGATCTGCGCCGGATTGGGGTTATCTACCCCCGCCAGGATTCGGACCGGGTTGCCGGGCGCGCTGCGGATCAGCACAAAATTGATGCAGACCGAAACCAGCACTACCAATATGCCGGTCAGAAACCTCTTTATTATATAGCGTTTCATTCTACTCCTCCTTCACGCCCCGCAACTTTTTGCCGCGGCAACTTGATCGGTCTATGAAAGAAAAAGCCCGACAGACATCCCATCGGACTTTTTCATCTACTCTTTTGTCAGAGAAATCCTGTCCTCTGTTTTATTACTCCGCCGCAAATGCCAGATAGGTAAATTCGCTGGCAGCCGCTTTCTCCGGCAGATCATAAGGCGTACCGACCAAAGAATTCTTGACCGGGTACTTGGCGCCGTTTTCCAGCAGCAGGACCATAGGCACGTCCTCATCCATGATTTTCTGGATTTCGCTGAAATACTCTGCTCTCTTAGCCGTGTCGGGTTCTACATTGCTCAATGCCAGCAGCTCGTCTACCCGCTCGTTGCTGTAGCCGCCTACGTTGCTGGAGGCGCCGGTCTGGATACGTCCGGCCAGGCCGGAGATATCCGGGCCCTGATAGCCTGCCAGGGCGGTAATCGAGAAATTGTGCTCGGTCTGGACCTTGTCAACCCATGCCGCGTACTCCAGCATATTTACCGTGAGGTCGATGCCGATCTCCGCCAGGTTGGCCTTGATGACCTGAGCCATATCGCCGAAGTAGCCGCTCTCAAACACGTCGATGGTCGCGTGAAGGTAGAAGCCGTCCGCGTCTTTTGTATAGCCGGCCGACTCTAAGAGCCGCATCGCCTCTTCCAGGTCACGGTCGGGCTGCTTGTAATTCTCGTCTACATAATCGGTCTGTACGGGGGATACATAGTAATCCGCCGCAAACCGGGTGCCGCCGCCTACGCGCTGCTCCAGGCCGGGACGGTCGATCGCCAGCTGTACCGCTCTGCGGACTTCTACCTTGCCGAAATCCGGATCTTCAAAATTGAAGGTGACATAGGTGCGGTTCTGCCAGATCTGTTCAAAAACGCGGTAGTCAGGGTCGTTATCCTGATCGCCTGTGTTCGCTACGGGAACGGAGTACAGGTAATCTACCTCGCCGTTCAGCCATGCCTGATAGCCGGCGTCCTCATCTTTGTAAATCGCAAAGATCAGCTTATCCGGGTTCGGCTCGTCGCCCCAGAATTCCTCGTTCTTAACCAGGGTAGTGGCCACGTCCACTTCATAGGATTCGAATTTGAAGGGGCCGGTTCCCACAGGGTTCTTTGTGGCCGCATCGCAGGTGCCGGCATCCTGTCCCTCGTACAGGTGCTTCGGCAGGATAAAGGTGCCGTACCAGCCCAGCTTCGATACGATCGTCACATCCGGAACCGTCAGGTTAAATACGACGGTATTGGCGTCCGGGCACTCGATCGACTCTACGGACTCCAGAACCGTGGCCTTGAACCACTGCTCTTCCATCATCGTGTCATAGGTCCATTTTACGTCCTCGGAGCTAAAGTCTACGCCGTCATGCCACTTTACGCCCTCATGCAGATGGAACGTAAGCGTCTTGCCGTCCTCGGAAAACTCATAGCTCTCTGCCAGGTCCGGAATTACGGTGTCATAGTTGGTGAGCTTGATCAGACGGTTGAAGATGTTCTGCGCAATCGGATACAGGTTGTCGTCGCTTCTGTAATCCGGGTTGAACATGCTGGGGGAGCCGCCGGCGCCGATTACAAACGTGCCGCCTTTCACCGTATCCCCGCTTGCCGCCTCGCTGCCGCCTGCCGTCTCATTATCTCCGGCCGGCTGCGTCTCGCCGCCCGCGGCCTGAGTCGCCTCATTACCGCCGGCTGCTGCCGTCGTGTTGGTATCGCCGCCGCCACAGCCTGCTAAAGAAAGCAGCATGGCGAATGCAAGTACCAGTGCAAGATACTTTTTCATAATTTCTCCTTTCTTCTGCTTGCCCATGTTCTCTGGGCATCTGGTACACCCTTGTGGTGTTTCTGTCTGCCCATACTTTCAGGGCCTCTGGTACACCCTTATTGGCGTCCTTAATCCTTCCTGCCGAAATACTTTTATGTAATGGCGTGATAAAACTGCAAACTTTTACTATCCTGATATGCCAGGGCGTAAAAAAATGCTATGGAGCCGATTGGATATTGATTATTTTTTCCACGTTTCATTTC
>CANSWW010000084.1 GCA_947650845.1 uncultured Lachnospiraceae bacterium | reverse complement strand
ACGATCTGATCCGCAACAACAATACGATCCATTGGATCCCGGAGAGCATCGGCAAGGGGCGTTTCGGCGACTGGCTGGAGAATGTCCAGGACTGGGCGATCAGCCGCAACCGCTATTGGGGCACGCCTTTAAATATCTGGGAGTGCGAGTGCGGTCATCAGCAGCCGGTCGGCAGCATCGAGGAGCTGAAAAGCCTGTCAAAAAACTGCCCGGCGGATATCGAGCTGCACCGGCCTTTTATCGATGAGGTGACGATCCCCTGCCCGCACTGCGGCAAGGAAATGCACCGGGTGCCGGAGGTGATCGACTGCTGGTTTGATTCGGGCTCGATGCCGTTTGCCCAGCATCACTATCCGTTTGAGAACCAGGAGCTGTTTAAGGAGCAGTTCCCGGCGCAGTTTATCTCGGAGGCGGTTGACCAGACGCGCGGGTGGTTTTATTCGCTGCTGGCGATTTCGACGCTTTTGTTCAATCAGGCGCCCTATGAGAATGTGATCGTGCTGGGGCACGTGCAGGATAAGGACGGCCAGAAGATGAGCAAGTCAAAGGGCAACGCGGTGGATCCGTTTGAGTCCCTGGCGGCCTATGGGGCGGATGCGATCCGCTGGTATTTCTACATCAACAGCGCGCCCTGGCTGCCGAACCGTTTCCACGGCGATGCGGTCGTGGAGGGGCAGCGTAAGTTTATGGGTACGCTGTGGAACACGTATGCGTTTTTTGTGCTGTATGCGAATATTGACAGTTTTGACGCGACAAAGTATACTCTTAATTATGAGAGCTGTTCCGTAATGGACAAATGGCTTCTGTCCAAATTGAACACCATGGTAAAGGCTGTGGATGGCGACCTGGGGAATTACCGGATCCCGGAGGCGGCCCGTGCGCTGCAATCCTTTGTCGAGGATATGAGCAACTGGTATGTGCGCCGCTGCCGGGAGCGTTTCTGGGCGGGCGGCATGGAGCAGGATAAGGTGAACGCTTATATGACGCTCTATACGGCCCTGGTGACGACGGCCAAGGCGGCTGCGCCGATGATCCCCTTTATGGCGGAGAGCATTTACCGGAACCTGGTGTGCAGCGTGGATGCGGCGGCGCCGGAGAGCGTGCATCTGTGCGATTTCCCGGAAGTGGAGGAGGGCTTCATTGACGGGAAGCTGGAGGTGGAGATGGATGAGGTGCTGCGGATCGTCGTCCTTGGCCGTGCCTGCCGCAATACGGCGAATATCAAGAACCGCCAGCCGGTCGGGCGCATGTTTGTCAAGGGCGCGCCGGCGCCGGGGCATTATTTCCGGGAGATCGTAAAGGAGGAGCTGAACATCAAGGAGGTAGAGTTTACCGACGATGTGCGGGCGTTTACCTCGTATTCGTTCAAGCCGCAGATGCGTACGCTGGGGCCGAAGTACGGCAAGCTGTTGAACGGGATCCGCACGTATCTGGCGCAGGTGGACGGCAACGCGGCCATGGATGCGCTGAATGAGACGGGCGAGCTGGCCTTTGAGGTGGACGGCCAGGATGTGGTGCTTTCAAAGGAGGATGTGCTCATCGACGCGGCGCAGGTAGAGGGCTTTGTCTCCGAGAGCGAGAGGGAGCTGACGGTGGTGCTGGATACGAACCTGACGCCGGAGCTTCTTACGGAGGGCATGGTCCGCGAGGTGGTGAGCAAGGTGCAGACGATGCGCAAGGAGGCCGGCTTCGAGGTTACGGACCATATCGTGGTGTATCAGGAGGGCAACGAGGCGGTCACGGCTTTGCTCACGGAGAAGGGGGCGGAGATCTGCCCGGAGGTGCTGGCGGAGCGGATCGTAACCGGGCGGACGGCCGGGTTCGTGAAGGAATGGAACATCAACGGTGAAAAAACGGTGTTAGGTGTGGAGAGGCTGTAATCCGCAAATCGAAACAGAAAGGTAGGGTATGACATGACACAGACGTTTGACAAGGAGAATTTCAAGCAGCAGGTGGCGCTGAAGGTGAAGGCGCTGTGCCGCAAGAGCATTCAGGAGGCGACGCCGCAGCAGGTTTTCCAGGCGGTGTGCTATACGATCAAGGAAGATATTGTGGATGAATGGATCGCTACGCACAAGGCGTTTTGTGAGAATGATTCCAAGATTGTTTATTATATGTCCATGGAGTTTTTGATGGGGCGTGCCCTGGGCAACAACCTGATCAATATGGGGGCGTACGAGGGCGTCAAGGAGGCGCTGGAGGAGCTGGGGCTTGATTTGAACGTGATCGAGGACCAGGAGCGCGATTATGCGCTGGGCAACGGCGGCCTGGGGCGCCTGGCGGCCTGCTTTTTAGACTCCCTGGCTACGCTGGGCTACCCGGCCTACGGCTGCGGGATCCGTTACAAGTACGGGATGTTTAAGCAGGAGATCCGCGACGGGTACCAGGTGGAGGTACCGGACAACTGGTTAAAGAACGGCAACCCGTTTGAGATGCGCCGCGAGGAGTATACGTATGAGGTGAAGTTTGGCGGCCATATCCGTTCGGAGCGCCAGCCGGACGGGAGCTACCGCTATATCCATGAGGGGTATGAGTCGGTGCTGGCCGTGCCTTATGACCTGCCGGTGATCGGATATGGCAACAATGTGATCAATACGCTGCGGATCTGGGATGCGGAGCCGGTGACGACGTTCTGTTTGGAGTCCTTTGACCGGGGCGATTACCACAAGGCGGTTGAGCAGGAGAACCTGGCAAAGACGATCGTGGAGGTTTTGTATCCGAACGACAACCATTACGCGGGCAAGGAGCTGCGCTTAAAGCAGCAGTATTTCTTTATTTCGGCGAGCGTGCGGGCGGCGGTGGGCCGTTATAAGAACCTGCACGACGGGGATGTGCACAAGCTGTATGAGAAGGTTTGCTTCCAGTTAAACGATACGCATCCGGCCGTGGCGGTACCGGAGCTGATGCGGGTGCTGATCGATGAGGAGGGTCTGGAATGGGACGAGGCCTGGGACATCACGAGGAAGACCTGTGCCTACACGAACCATACGATCATGGCGGAGGCTTTGGAGAAATGGCCGATCGACCTGTTTTCGCGTTTGCTGCCGCGTATTTACCAGATCGTAAATGAGATCAACCGGCGGTTTGAACTGGAGATCCAGATCCGTTACCCGGGCGATGAGGATAAGATCGAGAAGATGGCGATCCTCTACAATGGGCAGGTGCGGATGGCCTACTTAGCGATCGTGGGCAGCCATTCGGTCAACGGCGTGGCGCGCCTGCATACGGAGATTTTGAAGAACCAGGAGCTGCGGGCATTCTATGAGATGATGCCGGATAAGTTTAATAATAAGACGAACGGGATTACGCAGCGGCGTTTCCTGCTCCATGGCAATCCGCTGCTGGCGAACTGGGTGACGGGGAAGATCGGCGACGGCTGGATTACCGACCTGCCGCAGATCGAGAAGCTGGCGCCGCTTGCGGATGACGCGGCCTGCCGCGAGGAGTTCCGCCGGATCAAGCGTGAGAATAAGCTGCGTTTGGCTGCGTATATTCAGGAGCACAACGGGATTGAGGTGAATCCGGATTCGATTTTTGACGTGCAGGTAAAGCGGCTTCACGAGTACAAGCGCCAGCTGATGAATATTATGCATGTGATGTACCTGTACAATAAGATTAAGGAGAACCCGGGGCTTGACATGGTTCCGCGTACCTTTATCTTTGGGGCGAAGGCGGCGGCCGGCTATCGCCGCGCGAAGCTGACGATCAAGCTGATCAACGCGGTGGCCGATGTGGTCAACAATGACCCGCAGGTGAACGACCGGATCAAGGTTGTGTTTATTGAGGATTACCGGGTGTCGAACGCGGAGATTATCTTTGCGGCCAGCGATGTGAGCGAGCAGATTTCGACGGCCAGCAAGGAGGCTTCGGGTACGGGCAATATGAAGTTCATGCTAAACGGTGCGATTACGCTGGGTACCATGGACGGCGCGAACGTGGAGATCGTGGAGGAGGTTGGCGAGGAGAATGCGTTTATCTTCGGCCTGTCTTCGGATGAGGTAATTGCCTTTGAGCACAATGGGGGGTATTATCCGATGGAGATTTACAACCATGATGCGGATGTGCGCAAGGTGCTGAACCAGATGATCGACGGGACGTTTTCAAACGGCAACCGGGAGATGTTCCGCGAGCTGTATGAGTCGCTGCTCAATAGCTGGGGCGGCGGGCGGCCGGACTGCTATTTTATCCTGAAGGATTTCCGGGCGTATGCGGATGCCCAGCAGCGGGTGGACGCGGCTTACCGTGACCAGGAGTGGTGGGCGAAGGCGGCGATCCTGAATGTGGCCCATTCCGGGAAGTTTACGTCGGATCGTACGATCCAGCAGTATGTGGATGACATCTGGCATTTGGAGAGGATTACGGTGGATATGGGGGAAGAGGCGTAAAGGAGCCGGAACCGGGGTTTGCGGGCCGGGTTAAAGGGGAGCGCCCCTGCCGTGGGTTTTGCACGGGCAGGGGCGCTTTTTTTGGGTAAGTTGTTATTTGGTTTGGTTTATTCGGTAAAGGCGACGCCGGCTTGCGCGAAGCAGTCTTTGGCGGCTTTGGTGACGGCGGCGCTGGTAATGCTGGCGCCGGCGACTGCGTCTACGACAGGGGAGTTGGCGGCTTTGATGGCTTCGGCGAGTTTGGGGGCGGCGGCTTGGCCATAGCCGTCGCCGGCCGTTTCGTGGGAGGCGTCGATGGCTACGTCGGTGACGGCGCCGTCTGCGAAGGTGATGGTGACGGTGAGTTCTCCCATACCGGTGGCGGTGGCGCTGTAGGTGCCGTTGCCGTCTCCGGCGGCGGTTTGGTTTTTGCGGGAGGCTTCGGGGCCGCCGATTTCTACGGGTGTGATTGCTACGGCTTCGGAGGCGGCGGCGATGCGTCCGGCGCGGCGGCCGAAGGTCATTGAGCGGCCGCAGGCGAGGCCGGTGCAGAGGTTGGGGTACACGTGGGCGAAGGTACCGCCGCTGGCGTCGCCGCAGACGTAGAGGCCGGGGACCGGTTCCATATGTTGGTCTATGGCTTGCATATCGGTGTTGATTAGTACGCCGTCCAGCGTGCACAGATGCCAGGCGGAGGCGCGTACTCCGTAGTAGGGCGGGGTGTCTAAGCGGGACAGGCGATAGGCTACTTTGCCGAAGTCGTCGTCGTGGCCTTTGGCTTCGAGTTCGTTGTACCGTTCTACGGTTTTTACGAAGGTTTCTACGGGTATGTTTAGTTTTTGGGCCAGTTCTTCGAGTGTGTCGGCTACTTGTATGTATCCTTTTTCGATCAGTTCTTCGTTTTTCTCAATGGCGCGTTCCATTGTCCAGTTGGAGGGGGCGCCGTTGGGGAAGGGGAAGAGGCGGCAGCAGCCGACCATTTCGAAGCGTTGGCAATCTTCTACGAAGGTGGAATCCCAGATGTCGCAATAGGTGTAATCGGGCTGGTATTGGACGGTATGGGTCATGTATTCGTAGAGGCCGGATTCGTTTGTAAAGCGTTCGCCGCGCAGGTTTACTTTTAGGAAGGGCTGTTCGCCGAACCAGAAATTTTGTCCTTGGGTTTCGTGGCCGGAAACTTCGGTCGGCAGGATGGCTGTCCGGTTGAAGAACATGGACAGGGCGGTTTCTTGCATGTGTGCGCCGGCCCAGAGGGCGGCTTTGATGCCGGAGCCGTTGTCGGCGGAGCCTTGGCGGGAGGCCAGCTTTAGGGAGAGGGGCTGGCGTTCGCGCAGCATTTCGGTATTGCCGGAGTAGCCGCCGGTGGCAATGATTACGCCTTTTGAGGCGTTGATGAGGATATAGTCGCCGTCTGCGTTGGTGCAGATTGCGCCGGTTACACGTCCGTTTTCGTTTTTGACGAGTTTTTCCAGTGTGGTTTCGAGCAGGATTTGGCCGCCGAGGTTTTCGGTGTGGGTTTTTAGGACTTCGGCGGTGGAGGGGGTGTTTTGGCTGTTTGCGGCCGGGCTGTGGCCGGTTGCGTAGGCTTTGTCGCGGTTGCCGCCGTTTGCGTTGCCGACGCCGGCTTCGTGCCACATTGTGTAGTCGTTGGCTTCGAGGAGGTCGGTGTACCAGTCCAGGGTTTCGGCGGATTCATCGGCCCATATGTACCAGAGGCGGCTGTCGATGTCGTTTGCGCTGTAGCGGACGATGTCTTTTATGACTTCGTGTTTGTCAATGGCGAGCGAGGGGTCGTTTTGGATGGATTCCAGTTGTTTGCGGCTGCCGATGGAGGCGATGTCGCCTTTGGGGGAGGAGAGCGTGTTTAGGCGTTCGGCCAGGATGGCTTTGGCGCCGTTTTCGAGGGCGGCGGCGAAGGCCGGCCAGCCGGCGGAGCCGGAGCCGACGACGAGTACTTCGGTGTCATAGCTGGCGACGACTTGTTCGTAGCCGATCTGCGGTTCGGGGCCCAGCCAGGCCGGAACACCTTCCGGGAGGCTGGCGGGGGGTTGGGCGGCGGGCATGGTTTCGGGGGCTGCGTTTGTTTCGGGGGATGCGCTGGCGGCAGCGGGGGGTGTTTCGGGGGCTGTGGTTTCCACAGCCGGCGCGCAGGCGCCCAGCAGCGGTGGGTTTTCTTGTGCAAATTGCCGGATTGGGATATAATTAAGGAGTGGAAATCTTTTACGGATAGTAGGAAGGGGGGCAGAATGGGGGATGGGACGGTATCGGATTGGGGATTTTGCGAGGGAACTTGGCGTTACGCCGGATTTTCTTAAATATTGTGAGAAGAATGGGTTTTTGCAGCCGGAGGTCGGGGAGAATGGCTATCGTTTTTTTGATTTCCGGCAGTCGGCGTTGGCAATTGAATATTTGAAGATGAAGAACCAGGGCTGTACGGCGCGTGAGATTAAGGAGGCGTTGTATGCTTCTTCTTTTGAAGAGTTTGCGGGGCAGACGCAGAGGAGGAGGGAGGGGCTTAGGCGGATGTTGTGTTTTTATGAGGAGCTGCTTCGGTATTATGACTGGCTGGAGGGGCTGGAGGGCTGTTTTGGGGAGCCGCCTTTGTGGCACATCCGGCGTATACCGGGCTTTTATTTTTTGCCGCACAGCCGGGGGGCGGCTTTTTTGTCTGATGAGGCGATCCATGAGCGGGGGAGGGACTGGAACCGGTGGCTGCCGGTGGTTATGTCGACGAATCGGTATCGTGTGGAGGGGCCGGGCTGGGAGTTTTCGGAGCGGGTGCAGAATTGCTGGGGGTTTTCTGTGGAGGAGGGCTTTGCGCGGGCGCAGGGGCTTATGGTGGATGGCCCTGTGGAGTATGTGAAACCGGGGCGTTATTTGGAGTTGTTTGTCGGGCAAAGCCTTTCCGGCGGGGAGGGGCGGATGATGGAGGCGGCGGCGGGGGTGCTGGGGCAAAATGGTTTGCGTCCTTGCGGCAATGTGTATATGAAGGTGGTGGCGAAGCTGTGGGAGGCGGGGACGAGGCGGGAATACGGGATTTTGTATGTGCCGGTGGCGGAGGCATAGGGGGTTTTTAGGCAAAACGGGCGCCGCCTTTTAAATGGGGGCGGCGCCTGTTTGGATCGGGGCTTTAAAACGGCCGGCTATGTTTTATTCTTCGCCGAAGCCGCTGTCGATCAGGGCGATCAGCTCGTCGACTGCTTTTACTTCATCTTCGCCTTCGGCGGAGAGGGATACTTCGGTGCCTTTGCTCAGAGCCAGGGTAAGTAACATCAGGATGGACTTGGCGTCCGCGGACTTGCCGGTCTTTAGGTTTTTGATGGTGATTTTGGAGCTGTACCCCTTGGTGGCCGCTACAAAAACGGAAGCGGGACGGGCATGGAGTCCGGTCTTGTTGACAATGGTGGTGGTTTTCTCGTACATAACAGTTACCTTGCCTTTCTTTCAATGGATGTGCGGCCGATGAAGCCTGCTGATAACAGTTTAGCATATTCGGCTCGTCCGTTCAAGTGTCAATCGCAAAGAAATTAGGATTTTTGACAAAAACAAATTATGAAGAATCCGTAAAATTGTGCAGGACACTTTACTTTTGGGCTATGAAAGAGTAAAATGGTGGCATATACTACAAAGAGGTACAAGACCATGCTGAGAGAACTGATAGAAAGAGGCCTTTTTGCAATATGCGACGAGCCGGTGGGCTGGGAGGAGGCCATACGGGTTTCCATCGAGCCTTTGATCCGGCAGGGCGCTGTCACGGAGGGATATGCCGGGACGGTTATCCGGAATGTAAAGCGGTTTGGCCCTTATATTGCGGTGACGCCGGGGGTTGCCCTTCCGCATGCGAAGGATGACTGCCATGTGCTGCACACGGCGGTTTGTTTTGTGAAGTTTAATTATCCGGTGTGCTTTGACGAGGCGGATGCGGAGAAAACGGCGAGTTTGTTTTTTGCCATGTCGGCGGAGGACGAGCCGCGGCATCTGCGGAATTTGAAGGCTCTTACGGAGGAGTGTTTAAAGGACGATGCCTTGATCCGGCGGCTTTGCGCGGCAAAGACGCGGGAGGGGATTTTGGCGGCGCTGGCCGGATGATGGGGGGAAGCGATGAAAAAGAGGGTTCGATTGATTGCGGCTGACTTGGACGGTACGCTGTTGGATGAACAGAAGCAGGTGAGCGCCCGTAACCGGGCGGCTTTGCAGAGGGCGGCGGAGGAGGGGATTTTGTTTGTGCCGGCGACGGGGCGCATTTTCAGCGCGATCCCGGAACCGGTGGCGGAGCTTGCGTTTGTGCGCTACGCGATTACGGTAAACGGCAGCGGCGTGTATGACCGTGTGGAGGGGAAAATGCTGTTTGAGGCAAAAATCCCGAGGGAGGAGGCGATCCGGCTTTGCCGGTTTATCAGGGGGTACGGGACGATGTTTGACTGTTACCTGGAGGGGCACGGCTATATGGAGCGCCATTATTATGACCGGATCGACGAGTATTGTATCGAGGTGCTGCGCCCGATGGTGCGGGCGACGCGTACGCCGGTCGAGGACTTGCCGGATTTTATCCGGGAGCATGGCGACGTGCAGAAGGTGCAGATGTTTTTCCTGGATATGGAGCTGCGGGCGCGGGCGTTTCGGGAGCTGGCGGAGGCGTTTCCGGACATGCTGGCGACGAGCTCGATCGAGAACAATATCGAGGTCAACATCCGGGAGGCGAACAAGGGTTATGCGCTTACGCGCCTTTGTGAGCGGCTGGGGATCGATATGGCCGAGACGGTGGCTTTTGGCGACGGCGGCAACGACGTGACGCTTTTGGAGGCGGCCGGGACGGGCGTGGCGATGGGGAATGCCTGTGAGGAGGCGAAGGCGGCGGCGGATGCGGTGACGCTTTCTAATGCCGAGGACGGTATTGCGGAGTACCTGGAGAGATATGTGCTGTAGCGGCATGGACGATGTTATTATGGGGCGTGAGCCTTTATGATAAAAAATAGAACGATATTGGAGGGTAGTTATGATGAAAACGATTCATGTAAAAAGGACGGCATCTAAGGGTGTGGTGATGGGCAAGGCGTATGTGGTAAAGCGCCCGGACCTTTCGGCTGACCGTTCGATGATTTCGGACAGCATGGTGGAAAAGGAGGTAGCCCGTTATGAGGCGGCTATCGAGGCGGCGAAGGCCGACCTTGCCGTGCTGGCGGAGACGAATGCGATTTTTGGCGCGCACCTGGAGCTTGTGCAGGACCCTACCCTGTATGACGGCGTAATCGACAAGATCAAGGATGAGAAGAAGAACGCCGAGCTGTCCTTGGAGGAGACGGTGGATATGTTTGCGGCGATTTTTGCCGATATGGACGACGAGTATATGCGGGAGCGCGGCTCGGATATGAAGGATGTCGGCAAGCGCCTGATGTGCAAGCTAAAGGGCGTGGAGGACAGCGCACTGTCTAGTATTTCGGAGAAGGTGATCGTGGTGGCGCAGGACTTGGCGCCTTCGGATACGGCGGTGATGAACCTGGAGTATGTGCTGGGCTTTATCACCCAGGAGGGCGGCGTGACCAGCCATGTGTCGATTATGGCGCGCAACCTGAACCTGCCGGCCTTGGTGGGCGTGGAGGGCATCCTTGAGGATGTGGCGATGGGCGACGAGGTCGCGATGGATGCCAAGAACGGCACGATTATCGTGAACCCGGACGAGGCGGCCAAGGAGGAGTATGCCCAGAAGATGGAGGCTTTCCGGAAGAGGGAGAAGGAGCTGGCCGAGATCAGCCTTCTGCCGGCCGAGACGCCCGACG
>CANSWW010000083.1 GCA_947650845.1 uncultured Lachnospiraceae bacterium | reverse complement strand
GTTTGAACACTATGACGCTGCTTCGTCTGACGGGTCAGGTCTCCCGGTTCCGTACTGATTCCCACGCCGATCTGCCTGCTAAGCTCCATGCCAGAGGAAAGCGTGGAGGCGGCGAAAGCCTTCGTCGATTATATGTATGAGCTGGAGACTCAGAAATTATTCGTAGAACAGGGCTATGTGCCGATCATCAGCGAAGCGGCCGAAGGGACCGATGTTCCCACAATCGATGACATCAAGGTACTGCCGATGGATGTCGAGTACATGCGGACGAATTCCGGCGATCTGCTGGCTAAATTCTCCGAGATGTTCGGTACCCAGTAGAATACGCGTCATTGAATCCGGACAGGAGCTGTGGATTTTGTCGGCTCCTGTCTTTCTTTTCATCTCACAGCCGTCATACTACCGTGAAAGGATGTGATTCCGAATATGCCTAAGAGCAACGCCTCTTTTTCCAAAAAGGGAAGTCTTGCCCCCACCATGATCTGGTGGGCTGTTGTCGCCTTTCTGGCCCTGGCCGTTATCTACCCTTCTCTCCGTCTGATTCTCAATAGTCTGAAAGTAGACGGGGGCTACGGTCTTGATAATTACATAACGGTTTTTACCGATCCCGGTATGAAAAGGAGTATGAAAAACTCCTTTATAGTTGTGATCCCGGCGACGGTTTTCTCGACGGTCATCGGCGTATTCCTTTCCTGGGTTGTCGCGCGCACCAATGTGCCCGGCATCAAATACTGGCAGCGGCTTCTCTCGATCCCCTATTTCATCCCCCCCTTTATCGGGGCCATTGCCTGGACGTTCCTCTTAGGGCCCGTCGGCTATTTCAACAAGCTTTTGATGTCCGTTTTCCATCTGGCCGAAGCACCTTTTAATATCTACAGCCTGGGCGGCATGATATTTATCATGTCCCTGTACCGTTATGCCGTATCCTTTATCGTTGTGCTGCCCACCATGCGGCGGATTTGTGCTTCCCTGGAAGAAGCCGCCCGGATTTCCGGCGCGTCCCCCTGGCGCACCCTGCGGGACATTACCCTGCCCCTGATTACCCCTTCGATTTTGGGCGCCATGCTTTTGACGTTTATGTTCATCCTGGCTGACTTCGGCGTCTCCTCCGTGCTGGGCGCTCCGAACCAGATCCATCTGATGACGACGCAGATTTATTACCTGATCTGCAACTCCTCCATTGCGAATAATCTGCAGATTGCCTCGGCCTACTCGCTGTTTTTGTCGTTGTTCGGCATCCTCGGCCTGTGGGCCTACAACCGGGTCCTGCATACCAATAAATTTGTCGTAGTCAGCGGCAAGAGCGCCGCGGTGGAGCGCACCCGCTTAAACCAGCCGGCCCGCTGGGGGCTTTTCGCATTCCTGGCGCTCTTCTTCCTCTTTACCACCTGCGCCCCGATTATCGCCACCCTGATTACTTCTTTGACAAAGACCTACGGGCTGCCGTTTACCGCCGGCAATATTACCCTGCGCAATTTTGCGCAGCTGGCAGAAATCCGCAACGTCGCCCGGGCCTTTAAAAACAGCGCCTTCCTGGCGGTCGGCTCGGGGCTCGTGATTACCATCGTGACCATGATTATCGCTTATATCGCCATCCGCGGCGGCGGCCGCGGCATAAGGGGCGTGCGCTTCATGCAGCTGGTCGTCGTGCTGCCCTATGCCGTTCCCGGCGTAATCATTGCCTTGGCAATGATCCTGGCCTTCTCCCAGCCGCTTCCGCTCATCGGCATCCGCCTGTACAATACGATCTGGATCCTGCTGATCGCCTACATCGCACGCTTTATGAATTTGGGCTATAATAACATCGCCGGCGCGATCAGCCAGGTTGACGCTTCCCTGGAAGAAGCGGCACGCATCTCGGGCGCGTCCCAGCTGCGGGCCTTCTGCGACGTGATGCTGCCGCTTTTAAAGGCCAGCCTGGCCAGCTCCTTCTTCCTGGTCGTAGCGCCGACCCTCTCGGAGCTGTCCTTATCGTCCCTGCTCTGGTCCGTCGGAAACGAAACCATCGGCACGATCGTTTTCTCGGCCAAGGAGGAAGGAAGGATTCTTTTGACCGCTGCGATCGCAATCGTACTGATTGTGCTGGTCGTCCTGATTAACCTGGCTGTCAGCAGCCAGACCGACAAAGATTGATTCGGGGAGGTTATGGAACATGGGAAAATTATCCATTCGAAATGTATCGAAGTCTTACGGCGAGCATACCGTAGTCAACAAAGTGACGATCGATGTTAAGGACGGTGAGCTTTTGACTATTGTCGGGCCTTCCGGCTGCGGCAAGACCACCATTTTGCGCATGGTGGCCGGTTTCATCGAGCCGACCGGCGGCCAGATTTATCTGGACGACCAGCCTTTAGTCGATGTAGAAAACCATGTAAGCCCCGTCGTCCCCGAGAAGCGGGGCATCGGCATGGTGTTCCAGTCCTACGCGGTCTGGCCCCATATGAATGTATTTGACAACGTAGCCTACCCTCTGAAGCTGCGCAAGGCTGCCAGGGAGACAATCCGAAGCGAGGTCATGCGGGTCCTAAAGGTCGTTCATCTTAAGGGTCTGGAAAAACGTATGGCGCATGAGCTCTCCGGCGGACAGCAGCAGCGCGTGGCCCTGGCCCGCTCCCTGGTTATGAAGCCCCGCCTGCTTCTCTTGGACGAGCCTCTTTCAAATTTAGATGCCGCTCTGCGCGAAGAAATGCGCGGCGAAATCAAGGAGATCCAGCGGACCGAGCACATTACGGTCATCAACGTCACCCACGACCAGATCGAAGCCATGACCATGTCCGATCAGGTGGCCGTCATGCGCAGCGGCGTCCTGGAGCAGTTTGGGCCGCCCTCTCGCTTGTATGAAGCGCCGGCCAACACCTTTGTCGCCCGTTTCATCGGCTCGGCAAACATCCTGCCGGCCACAAAAAAGCCCGGGGCCGCCCCCGACGACACCGGCATGATGGAAATCCTCATTGCCGGCTGCTATCCGTTGAAGGTCCCCTATGTGGACAGTACGGCCGAGTGCGGCTTTGCCGCGGTGCGCGCCCATCACATGGCGCCCTCCCCCGGCTCTCCCCTTACCGCTACGGTCCGCCGCGTATTATACCAGGGCCACCAGATTGAATACGATCTGGAAAAGCCCGGCTGTGAGATGTTCCGCCTTTTGACCGATGTAAGCTTCCTCCGGCCGGAAGGCAGTGAAGTATCTTTGGCGATTCAAAAGGCGGTGTGGCTCGATGAGTAACTTTACGTTTAAGATCAATATCCTCGGCTGGTGGGGCGCGTTTCCCCAGCCCGGCGGCGCCACCTGCGGCGTCCTTGTCACAACCAGCGAGGGAAAATTCCTGCTCGACTGCGGCGGCGGCGTCCTCTCCAAATACTTTGAACACGCGAACCTGACCGAACAGTTCCAGGGCGTCCTGCTTTCGCATCTGCATTACGATCATATGGGCGACATAGGTTGTCTCTACTACGCGATCAATTATGCCCTGCGGGTCGGGCTGCGCAGTACCAAACCGCAGATTTACGCGCCGGCTACGCCGGAAACCATGTGGGACGCCGTACAGTACCCGTTCTGCCAAACGCACATCCTCTCCGACGGAATGCGGCTGCACATGGCAGGGGCGGACATCCTGGTCAAAAAAGTCAATCACACGATCGAATGCTATGCCTTCCGTATCGAAAAGGACGGCAAAACCGTCGTCTACTATACGGATACTACCTACGACGAGAGCCACACGGATTTTCTGGCCGGGGCCGATTTGCTGATCTGCGAAGCGACGATTTCCATGGGCGCCCGCCACACCACCGGAGCCGGGCACATGAGCGACATTGAGGCCGGACAAAGCGCTGCGGGCGGCCATGTGAAAAAGCTCTGCCTGTTCCACCTACCAAGCGACGGCGATATCCCCTTTATGCGAATCCGCGCAGGCTCTGTTTATGACGGGGAAATCACCACCCCGGATATCTGCTCCGAATTTATTATCTGAACCCTGCAGACGCCGCTGCCACGGCGCGCTGCTCAGGCATAAAAGCCGTTTTCCCATGCACAAATGCGCAAGGGTATGCCGCCTCAGTCTAAGCATCCGACAGATTTAGACTTTGAGGCAGCATACCCTTCTTACAACTCCTTTTCAGGAACATATTCCTCGAGAACATGTTCTTTTGCATCATTCTTCCGGCTTTCCTCCAGGCGGCACAGCTCCTTTGCGCACATTTCATCCGTAATCAATACATTGATAAAGCGGCCGCGAATCGCCCCGCGGATGGCCCGCGCCTTATACACGCCGCCGGCAATCCCGATTGCATAGGGGATGTTCCGAAATTTGCCTGGTTCAATGCCAATGACCTGCTTATTGCTCGCAAAGGGGCTTAAAGCGCCGTTTTCATCAAACAGGCGCATACAGATATCGCCGCAAACCGCATTTCCCTGCAGCTGCTCCTTCATCTCTCCGGAATAGTAACCGCTTTTTGAAATGCTGGACCTTTCATCGCCGGTGCCAATTCCGGCCATCACCACATCCAGCTGGCTGTAACGATCCATCACACGGCGAACGTTCTTCTCTTTCAAAAGCTCCCGCTTCGTCTGCTGGCGCGACACCATGGCCGGCGCGTACAAACGCAGTCCCTCCCCGCCAAACGCCTTCGCTAAGAGCTCCACCACGTTGTTGGCGTTCTGAGTAATGTCCACTTCTCCCCCGCCGCCCACCAGAGGGACGAATGTCAGCCCCCGAAACTGCCGGGGCGCATAGGGCGCGATATAGTGCAGAGAAGTCCCCATTGCCACGCCGATCATATAGTGATCCTTCAAAATCGCCTGCAGATAGTTGGCGGCCGCCCGGCCCAACGCATCCTTCTGCCGTTCCTCCTCCAGCGTGTCCACTACGATGGCTTCCTCCAGCTTAAAGGTTTTCTCCAGCCGTCTTTCCAGCTGCGAATAATTCCTCTCCTGCGGGTCGCAGATCAGGATCTTTACAATCCCCTTCTGCCGGGCCCGCTGCAGAAGCTTAGCTACGGTAGGGCGTGAAAGATCCATCAGCTTTGCGATATCGCTCTGGCTGACATCCCGGTTATAATACAAATCACACACTCGCAGCATCATTCGCTCGTCGTTTACTATCTTTTTCATACCCCTATCTTATCTTATTCATTTGGCAAAGTCAATTGCTTTTTCTTGGTTTTTGTCCAAAATAATCCGCCTGATGTTTTCCATTTGCAAAAATCAGGCGGTCACCAGCTCATAGCCCAGCCGAATCTCACGGGCCGCCATTTCCTTTTGGCCTAACAGATCCAAAACCATGCGGGCCGCCAGAATACCGCTGTCCTCATAATAATAGCGCACCGTCGGCACCGGCGGGCTCATCACGCGCGTTAATGCGCTGTCTCCATGGCCGGTCACCAAAATCCCGCCGGCCTGTCCTCCCTTTTGCTCTTTCAAATACTGTAAAACCCCGATTGCCATGTTGTCGGCCGCACAGAGAATTGCTTCCGGAGCCGGGCAGATCGAAAGCAGCTCCTGCGCTTTCCGATAACCGGATTCCACCGTAAAATCCGCCGTCACAGAAAGGCCGGCCCCTTCTCCCAGCCCGGCCGCCCGCAAAGCATCGCAGTATCCCCGGTAGCGCTCCTCCCCGGCCGCCCGATCCTCCCGCAAGGCACTCATAAACGCCAGCCGTCGGCGTCCCTGCCCGATCACCCAGCGCGTCATCTCATACATCGACCCATAATCATCGTGATAGACGCAGTGGTAGCCCTCCAGCTGCTGGCCAACGATTGCCAGCGGGATCGTCATGGCTTTTAACTGCTTTACATGGCGGGGCGTAAAAATTGTCGCGGCCAGGATCACGCCGTCTACCTGCTTCTCGCCGAATACCTCCAAGTATTCCAGCTCCCGGTCCGGATCGCTCTGTGTGTCCGCCAGCAGCATCCGGTAACCGCTCTGTTCCAGAACAGAGAGGATTCCTGAAACAATGCGCCCGATCGGTTCGGAATCAATCCGCGGTACAATAACGCCGATCAGCTTTGTTTTGCGCGTGCGCAGCGTCTGAGCCTGGGCCGAAGGACGGTAGCCCGTCTCCTCCACCACTCTGCGAATCGCCGCCCGTTTTTCCTCGGATACATAGCCATTATTAAAATATCGGGACACGGCCGCCTGCGATACGCCGGCCCGCTTTGCAATCTCTCCTATTGTCATACGCTCCTCTTTTTTGCCCTTTACGCTTCCTCTTCCTTTTTCAGATAGCAAAAGCCGTAGGCCGGAATGTCCACGCCGGCGGCGGCCCGCTTCGTTCCGGATATCAGATCCACATAGTCCCCGTCCGTCTCGTTGATCCAGGCCGTCCGGTCCTGCTCGCTGAAATTGAAGATGCCAAGCAATTTCTCCCCTTCATAATAGCGGCCGATGCACAAAAGGGCCGGATCCCAGGTTTCCACGGTCCACACCTCCGCCCCAGAAACAAAAACCTTCTCCTCTTTTCGCAGCTGTTCCAGGCGATTCAGCTGTGAAAACAGCTTTCCCTGCACGGTCGCAGGGTCGGAGATCCGTTTGACCAGCTCCCAGTCCATCGCTCCCCGATGGATGTAGCGGGAATCCTGCGCCTTTTCCGGATTTTCCTTATAGGTATAATCATTCACCTGGCCCATCTCGTCGCCGCTGTAGAGCACGGGGATTCCCGACTGCATAAACATATACGCGTGAAGCGTCACATCCAGCCGGATCGCCCGTTCCATCGCGTCCGCATCGTTCTCAAAGCCGGCCTTCTCAATCCCGCACATCGAAGCCGTCGTCCCGCAAAAGCGGGCGTCGCCGCTTAAGGGGTCGCTGTTATAAAGCTCGCCTCGGCTGTTGCTGGCGCCGGTCAGCCCCTGAAAATAGTCATTTAAATATTGTTTGTGCGCCCGCTCTTCCATCCCGTCCCGGCGCAGCGTTTCATAATCCAGCCCCCAGCCGATATCGTCGTGGCAGCGCAGATAATTCAGAAACACGTATTCCTTGGGCAGGCTGTTCACAATATCCAGCTGACGCTTCAAAAGGCTTACATTCCGTGTCGCTACCGTGTGCCAGGTCGTAGCCATCGTCGTCACATTGTAGAGCATATGGCACTCCGGCTTTTCCACCGTGCCAAAATAGGGGGCTACCTTTTCCGGCTCCATTACCACCTCGCCTAAGAGCAGCACCGAAGGGCATACAATCTCACAGATCATGCGCAGCATCCGCACAATGGTATGTACCTCTTGCAGGTTCCGGCATGATGTCCCCAGCTCCTTCCATATATAAGGCACCGCGTCAATCCGCATGATATCAATCCCCCGGTTCACAAGATACAGGAAATTGTACATCATTTCATTAAATACCCGCGGATTCCTGTAATTCAGATCCCATTGATACGGGTAAAAGCTCGTCATCACAAAATGACCGATCTCCGGCAGCCAGGTAAAGTTCCCCGGCGCCGTCGTCGGAAAGACTTGGGGCACCGTCTCTTCATAACGGCGCGGCAGTTCTTCATTATCAAAGAAGAAATAACGGCTCATATACTCCCCGTCGCCCTGGCGCGCCTTCACGGCCCATTCGTGGTCCTCGGAGGTATGGTTCATCACAAAATCGATGCAGACATTCATCTTTTTTTGGTGGCAGGCAGCCGTCAGGCGCTCCAAATCCTCCATGGTCCCCAATTTTTCCTGCACCTTCCGAAAATCTGCCACCGCGTACCCGCCGTCGGAACGGCCCTGAGGGGTATCCAAAAGCGGCATCAGATGTATATAATTTACATGGCACTGCTCCAGGTAAGAAAGCTTCTGCTCCACTCCCCGCAGATTACCGGCAAAATTATCGACATAAAACATCATCCCCAAGAGGTCGTTCCCCTTATACCAGTCCGGGTATTGTTCCCGCTCCCTGTCCCGGCTTTTTAATTCCTCGCTCCGCTCCTCGTAAAAATCACGCAAGCGTGCGCACAGCTCCGAAAACATCGCTTCATTGTCGTACAGCTCCGTATAAAGCCATTTCAGCTCGTCTGCGTGGCGCTTAAAGCGCACCTCAAAGCAATCCTCGTCTTTCCTAACCCGCTTCATCCTCTTTTCCTCCTGCTTGTTTTCGTTTTGCCTGCCTTGCCGACCTGTCAACCCTTCGCAGAGCCATTGTCAAAGGCAGGCAAAGAAAAATCCGACATGAAATCGTTTTCATATCCTTTTCTCTATCTTACCGAAAAGAAAGCTTCTTGTAAATGCGCATATTTTACAATCCTTGCCTTTTATTTTTGTACACTTTTATGAAATCGTTTTCATATGTTTTATTTTCCAAAAACTGGTCGATATATAATATAAGAGAATTTTGCAGGTGTGTGCCGTTATGCCCTGAAAATACGGGTTTTCATAAGGAAAGGAGGGCGCGCTATCCATGAAGATTACAAGTACGACCTGGCAGACAGAAGGAACTCATACCGCCAAACAAACCGCCGCTCCGGCGTCGAACTCGTCCGCCGATACGAAAGCCGTACCGGAAAACAGCCGTCAGCCTCAGACCGATCGATTGCTGCTCTCCGCTTCACGCCCGAGAAGAAGTGAGGAAGAGGAGGAAGCCTCCAAGCTTTCGCGTTTTTTGCAGGCGCTCGAAAAATCCGGTCCCCAATCCCTGTTGAACCAGGCGTCCCAAAAGGACGATTCCAAAACCGATTTTAAGATCAACTCCTCAAGCAAGGGCGAATCGGTCGGGCAGCTCGCCGCGCTTTTAGCGCGCGCCGAAACCCGCGTCGACGTGCTGCAGGTTTCTTCCAAGGTCACGCGGGCTTTGTTAGATTTAAAGATGGCAGCCGCCAACGCCAAGGGCGACGAGGCGAAGAAGCTGGCTCGTCAGATCAAGCGCTATGAAAAGCTGATGAAGCGAATTGACAAAAAGCTCAAGCACCTGGCCAAGGAAGAGCAGCTTGAGATCCGCCGGAAGCGGGCTCTCAAGCAAATGGAATTTGAGGAAGAGGAAAAGCTGCGCGAGGAGCTGAAAAACAGACGCTCCAAACGCCGCAAGGACGAGAAAAATTATGCCGCCAAGCAACTGGAAGAGGATCAGAAAACGGAGAACGCCGAAATGGCAGCCGCTATGACCGGCGGCCAGGGCGCGCCTCTGGCCGATGCGATCGCCTTGGCCGAGGGCGGCGGGATCGACCTATCGGCGCTCGGCGGCGACGCGGTTTCCTTCGATGCGATCGGTTAACCGCGCCACCACGACACATAGGACGACAGGCGGTCATAGAGGGCCGTCCCTTTATTCACAATCCCGGCATTGAGCTGCCGAACCCGGTTCAGCAGCTCAATGCTGTCCGATATCACCTCAAACACTTCATCGCGGTCGCTTTCCTGCTCCGCCCAGCCGTCGCTGCGGCAGCGTTCCAACACGATTTGATACCGCGTCTGCGCTCGCGCCACCGACTCCTCCCAGGACAGATACAGCTCTTCCATCGCGCGCACGCCGGCCCGGCGGCAGCTTTCCCGATCCTTCATCCGCTCCCGCAGACAGGCAGCCAACGCCCCCGCCGTTTCTTCGATCAGAAATCCGTTGCGTCCGTCGGTTACGCCCTCCGCCGCACAGCTGCCGGCAATCAGCACGCTGGCCAGACCGCAGGCCGCCGCCTCCCGCACTACGATGCCGTTGGTATCAAAGGTGGACGGAAACAGGAATAGATCCGCCCGGCTGAAAAAGGCCCTCAGCTTCTCCCGGTCACGGATGGCTCCGGTAAAGAGACACTTCTCTTGCAGGCCATACTCCTGAATACAGGCCTCGATTTCCTCCCGATCCATGCCGTCCCCGACAAAAACCATCTGAAAATCCAGCCCCTCCCGGTTCAACGCATCAAGGGCGTCCGCAACCAGGCGAAGCCCTTTATACCACATCAGGCGTCCCACAAACAAGAACACCGGCACGTCCGGCCGCATGGAATACTCCTTATCAAGCGCCTCGCAGGCCGCCGCCTCCACCGGTCCCTTGGGAAAATCCACGCCGTTTTCCATGACATAGTAATCCCCTTCGTAACCCAGGCTGCGCAAATTCTCCCCCGCCCCTTCGCTCACCACCCATACCTCGTCGCAGGCTTCAATATTTTTCACAATCATCTTCACCGCGGCCGACTGCAGGAGAGCCGGATGGATATCACGGGCAATATCAATGTCAAACTTTGTGTGATAGGTCAGTATGATGGGCGCCTCCACCGTTTTTCGAAGTGTCCGCGCCATCAATGTGGACATGATCGGAC
>CANSWW010000082.1 GCA_947650845.1 uncultured Lachnospiraceae bacterium | reverse complement strand
GAGGATAGACATGGACACCGTAATAATGAAATTCAGGTGAAAGAAGAGGACTTTGGTTTCGGGTTCTAACGATGATGTCTACCGCACCATTACCCTCTATATGACGGGCGTATTGACCAGGGAGCAGACACTGGACGCTTTAAAAATTCGAAAACTGTTCAATCAGCTGGTATTTGCGACGGAAAAATCTCTGAAGTACCTGCATTTTGAGGGGAAGGAGCTTATATGAACAAAGATCAGTTCAGCGCAATATTGGCGATTCTAGTTCCGCCGATTATAGAACGGATTACCAAGAACAGCAATATTGACGAGGACAAGGCAATCTCTCTTTTCTACCAATCGAAGCTGTATCAGGAGCTCTCGGATGAAGAGTCCAAGTTATGGCATTATGGCCCTATGACATTGTATACGATGTATCAGGATGAGCTTTTAACGGGTTTTTACGAGTATCCGGAGGAGGCGTGACAGATGAGCAAAGCGGCAAATTTTCTGATTTACTGCATGGAGAGGTACCGTTATTTTAAAGGACTATCCGGTGCGGAGGTGGCAAGAGTGTTCGATCAATACGGCGTCTATGCATATATCATGAAGTATTTTGAATCACTGCATACGGTGGGAGATCATTGCATTGTGCAAGAAATCGACGATTACATTGCAAAGAAAGCGAAATTTTGATCGGAAAGCGGTTGACAAACGCTCCTTTTTCCCATAGACTATTGTATAAATGAGATGAAAAAGGCAGCGAATGGAAGAGTATCCTGCAAGGATGGCAGCAGAGAGGGAGCGCCGTCGGCTGAAAGCGGTCCCGGCCCGAGGGCAGGAGAAGTGCGTCCGGGAGCCGGCCTTGTGAAGCGTTGCGGCGCAGGCCGCCGCCAAGCAGGGCACGTTTGTCCACGTTACGGAAGGTTGAGGGAAGGCCGCAGGCCTTAATCAGAGTGGAACCGCGGAGCGGATAACAGGCTTCGTCTCTATAAATATGAGACGGGGCCTGTTCTTTATGCCATAGGAAAGCTCTTCGAATTTTCCTGGGACATAAAAACGCTCTGAGAGCCGGCATCTCTCCCGTTTGCGCAAAAGAAAGGAAGAAGTTGATGGGAATCATTTCCTATATCCGTAAAGAAGCCGAGGTCATCAAAGAGCGCGATCCCGCGATCAAATCCCCGGCGGAGGTCTTGCTGTACGCGAGCTTCTGGGCGATCCTGTCCTACCGGACCGCTCATAAATGGTATCTGAATAAGCACTATTTTTGGGCACGGTGGCTGTCCCAGCGGGCGGCCAAAAGGACGGGGATCGAGATTCATCCGGGCGCGCAGATCGGCGAGGGCCTGTTTATCGACCACGGCCACGGCGTGGTGATCGGCGAGACGACGATCATCGGCGATAATGTAACACTGTACCAGGGTGTGACGCTGGGCGGCACCGGTAAAGAAAAAGGTAAGCGCCATCCAACATTGGGCAATAATATTATGGTCAGCGCCGGCGCAAAGGTGCTGGGCTCCTTTACGATCGGGGACAATTCCAAGATCGGGGCCGGCTCGGTGGTCTTGTCGGAGGTGCCGCCGAATTCGACGGTGGTCGGCGTACCGGGACGAGTGGTAAAGCGCGCCAATGTGCGCGTGCCGCAGGCGGATCTGGACCAGGTGCTGCCGGATCCGGTCAAGCAGGAGCTGGAGCAGCTAAAGAAGGAATGCGCCGGATTGCGGGAAGAATTGAAAGAGCTGCGGGGGCAGCTGGCAGCGCGCGGCGGCCGCCCGGCGGGGGAGGCCAAAGGCGCCGAATAAAGGAAAAACGCATGGCGGCCGCAAACGCCGCGCCGCTGTGCGGTTTTTACAGTCGGAGAGAAAGACATCGCCGGGAGGCGTAACAAAGGCCCTGAGAATATGGGAATGCGAATGAAAGGAAACGGGTATGAAGATTTACAACACATTAACCAAACGAAAAGAAGAATTTGTGCCGCTGGAGAAAGGCAAGGTACGGATGTATGTCTGCGGTCCGACGGTGTACAACCTGATCCACATCGGCAATGCGCGTCCGATGATCGTCTTTGACACGGTGCGCCGCTATTTTGAGTACCGCGGCTACGAGGTCAACTATGTCTCGAACTTTACCGATGTGGACGACAAGATCATCAAAAAGGCGATCGAGGAGGGAGTGGAGGCCTCCGTGATCTCCGAGCGCTATATCGCTGAGTGCAAGAAGGATATGGAGGCCATGAACGTGCGTCCGGCCACGACCCATCCGCTGGCGACCGAGGAAATCTGCGGGATGCTTGATATGATCGGCACGCTGATCGAAAAGGGCCATGCCTACACGGTATCGGACGGCACGGTCTATTTCCGCACCCGCAGCTTTAGGGATTACGGCAAGCTCTCGCACAAGAACCTGGACGATCTGCAGGCCGGCCACCGCGCGATTCAGGTGACGGGGGATGAAAAAGAGGACGCCTACGATTTCGTGCTTTGGAAGCCGAAGAAAGAGGGCGAGCCCTACTGGGAGTCGCCCTGGTGCGAGGGCCGTCCCGGCTGGCATATCGAATGCTCCGTGATGGCAAAAAAATACCTGGGGGAGCAGATCGACATCCATGCCGGCGGCGAGGACCTCATTTTCCCGCACCATGAGAATGAAATCGCGCAGAGCGAGGCGGCCAACGGAAAGGAATTTGCCCGCTATTGGATGCACAACGCGTTTTTAAACATCGATAATCGGAAAATGTCCAAATCGGCCGGCAATTTCTTTACGGTGCGCGACATTGCCGGGAAATATGACCTGCAGGTGCTGCGCTTCTTCATGCTCAGCGCGCATTACCGCAGTCCGCTAAACTTCAGCGCCGAGCTGATGGAGGCGGCGAAAAACGGCCTGGAGCGTATTGTAACCGGCGTAAACCGGCTTACGGAGCTGCAGGCGGCAGGCAGTGCCGGAAAAACGGGAGCAGATGCCGCGCCTGATAGGGAAGCGGCCGACCGGGCGACGAAGGCGGGGGAGCGCGCGGCGGCAGACGGCCTGACATCCATGACCGAGGAAGAGCAGGCCTCTTGGCAGGCGGCGCAGGCTTTGAAGGCAAAATACGAGGCGGCCATGGACGATGATTTTAATACGGCCGATGCGATTGCCGCCGTGTTTGAGCTGGTGAAGTTGGCAAACACGACCGCGAAGGAGGATTCCACGCCGGCTTATGTAACGGCTTTGAAAGAGGAGCTGTGCCGCTTGTGCGATATCCTGGGATTGATTACCGAAAAGAAGGAGGAGCTTTTAGACGCCGAGATTGAAGAGATGATCGCGAAGCGGCAGCAGGCCCGCAAGGAGCGAAACTTTGCGCTGGCAGACCGGATCCGCACGGAGCTGGCCGACCGGGGGATCCTTTTGGAGGATACGAGAGAGGGCGTCAAATGGAAGCGGGCATGAGCGAAGCGGCCGGAAAGGAGACATTTACGGCCTATGCCCGCCGGCTCCTGGAGATCCCGGATTATGACCTGCGCGGCTATTCGCCGCTGACACTGGCCTTTTTGGGGGATGCGGTCTATGAGCTGGTCATCCGCACAATGGTTGTGACGCGGGCCAATACGTCGCCCAACCAGCTGAACCGGCAGAGCAGCGCTCTCGTCAAGGCGGCCGCGCAGGCGGAGATGATGCATGCGATTGCCGGGCGGCTGAGCGAGGAGGAGATGGCGGTGTACAAGCGCGGCCGCAACGCGCACTCGGCGACGAAGGCCAAAAACGCGACCGTGGCCGATTATCGGACCGCGACCGGGTTTGAGGCGCTGGTCGGCTATCTGTACCTGAAAGGGGATCTGCGGCGGGTGATCGAGCTGGTGCGGGCCGGATTGGATGGAAGGATAAAACGATGAGAGTGGAAGAATTTACGATTGAAGGCCGCAATGCGGTGCTGGAAGCGCTGCGCGCGGGCCGGCCGATCGACAGGCTCTATATTCAGGACGGCTGTAAGGACGGCCCGGTGCAGAGCATCCTGCGGGAGGCCCGCAAAGGAGAGGCGCTAATCAGCTTTGTGAAAAAGGAACGGCTGGACCAGATGTCGGAGACGGGAAAGCACCAGGGCGTGATCGCGCAGGCGGCCGCCTATGAGTACGCACAGGTGGAGGACATGCTGGCGCTGGCCCGCGAGCGCGGGGAGGATCCATTTTTGTTTCTCCTGGACGGAATTGAAGATCCGCACAATTTAGGCGCGATCATCCGTACCGCGAACCTGGCCGGCGCGCACGGCGTGATTATTCCCAAACGCCGCGCGGTGGGACTGACCGCAGTGGTGGCGCGGACTTCGGCCGGGGCGCTGAATTATACGCCGGTCGCGCGGGTGACGAATTTGTCGGCTGTCATTGAGGAATTGAAAAAGGAAGGCCTGTGGTTTGCCTGTGCGGCCATGGACGGCGAGGTCATGTACCGCTGTAATCTGACCGGGCCCTTAGGCCTGGTGATCGGCGGCGAGGGCGACGGCGTAAGCCGCCTGGTGCGCGAAAAATGCGATATGACGGCCGCGATTCCGATGAAGGGGGACATTGATTCCCTCAATGCGTCGGTCGCCGCCGGCGTGCTGGCCTTTGAGGCGGTTCGCCAGAGACGGGGCGGGCAGTAGGGGTATCCCATTATGCCCTGAGAACACGGGCAAAGAGAGGAAAGGAGTGCAAATGCAGGCAAAGCTTCTAAGCCTTGCGGAATGTAAGCAGATTTATCAGGAGTATTTAGTGAAGGACTTCCCGGCCGACGAGGTAAAGCCCTTTGCGAGCATTCGCCGGATGGCTAAAAAAGGCCTGTACCAAAGCTGGGGGTTTTATGAGAACGACGTCCTGGCGGCGTATGCATTTTTGTGCGACGACAGCAATAGGCGCTTCAGCCTGCTGGATTATTTTGCCGTGAATGCGTCCCTGCGGGGGCAGGGGTATGGACGGCAGGCGCTGGCCCTTTTGCGCAAGCGCTATCAGGCGTATACCGGATTGATTATCGAATCGGAAAATCCGGATTTTGCTAAGGATGAGGCGGATCTTCACACGCGCGAGCGGCGAATCGCTTTTTATGAAAAATGCGGGCTTACGGACAGCGGTGTGCGGGGCCGTGCGTTTGGCGTGGAATATCGAATTTTGTACGCTCCCTGCGGGGAGACGGCTTCGCATCAGGAGGTGGGAATCGCTTTGCAGGAAATATATCAGCTACTCTTGCCGGGGCCGGTGTATAAAAAGTTTGTAAAAATCTCTTTTTAGAAATGCGGCGCGGACGGTGCGGCGATTGCAGAGCTCTTGATTTCTGCTGACAGAATATCTAATAAGAAAGGACCGGGAATCTATATTTGGATTCCCGGCCCTTTTCTCACCCAATCGGGCAATGAGCCGAACAAGATTGTTTATATATTTGCCCAAAGGAATGCCGTATTCGGTACGAACAGACTTTTTACTGGGCTGCCTGAGAGAGCGCGTCCGCCAGCGCGGCCATGAAGGCGTTGCTGGTCATCGTGGCCTGGGAAACGGCATCGACGGCTCCCCCGTTGGAGGCGATGGCCTGCTCGACAAGCTTGGGCAGAGCCTCGCCGCCGATGCTGGGCGTCTCGTTGTCTTTGTAGGTGATATCGGCGATCGCGCCATCCTTGACAGTCACTTCTACGGTGATATCGCCGCCCATGCCGCCGGAGCCGGTACCGGTGTAGACGCCGTCCGCATAGGAAACGTCGTCGCCGCCGGCCATGGCCGCAAAGGCCGAGCCGTCGTTCTGGATGGACTCATCCTCGACCGTGCTCACGCGGGTGATCGGGCCGGAGGGGAAGGTGAAGTTCGGATCCGCCAGACGTTTGCCGAGTACGTAGGACAGGCAGTTGCAGACGCCGCCTAAGTTCTGGCCGGGCATTACGAAATTGTAGGTGCCGGCATAGTAGTCGCCGGTCATGATACCGGTGTTAAACAGGCCGTCGATCGGCATGTCGTCATCCTGGCATACCTGCATGTATTCGTTGGTACGCAGACCGCCGGTCACGCACAGGAAGGTCATGGCGTTCGCGCCGAACTGGGTGCGGGTCGCGTAGAACGGAGCCTTCTTGATCGGATGCAGGGCGGAAGGCGCGACATGGTATTCCTCGTCGTAGCCCTGCTCGGCGTAGCGGCTGTAATTGGTAATGGATTCAATGGCATTCTCTCGGGCCTGGCCGGTGAAGCCCATCTTGTCTACCAGCTCCTCGATGGTATCGGCCTTCCAGTAGGAGCCGGCCTCCACGTTGGCTTCCCAGCCGGCGATCAGCTGCTCGGGCGTGGCGGGCAGGATGCCATTTTCGTCGTTGATCGAGCAGCCGAAGGTCTCCCACTTATCCTGGATATAGGCATAGTCGGTATCCCATACGGAATAGGCGATGTGGTCCGGCAGCTGCAGGATGGCGATCGCGCCGTAGGAGAAGTTGGTCACCTCGTTGTGGTAGCGGCGGCCGTCGCTCGTTAAGTTGATACCCCAGAAGTTGTCGATGGAGTTGACCGTGGGGCCCTGTGCGCCGCAGTTGATCATCGGGGCGTTGGGATAGGTTTTCTGCCATCCGGCGCCGACCCACAGGCCCATCTTGTGGCCGTCGCCGGCGTAGAGGCCGTTGTAGGCAAGCTCGACGTCGTAGTTGACCTTGGTGGTGTCGATCGCGTTTTTGTAGAGCTTCCAGGCCCAGGGGGGGTACTTGGCCATCATATCGGGATCCTTGGAGAAATCGCCGGTAGCCAGCACGACCGCCTTGTTGGCGCAGTATTTGATGTATTCCTGCGTGTCCAGGTTTTGGGCGACGACGGCGGAAACACGGCCGGTATTGTTATCGTCGCGGATTAAGTAAAGGGCGCGGGTCTTGAAATCGATCTCGCCGCCGTTTTCGGTAAAGATATCGGCATAGGCCTGGGCGCACATCGGCGCGCCGAACAGCATGCCAAAGGGCATCTCGTCGGTATAGAAGCTGTGGGAGCCGGCCGGTACGGTTAAGATGCCGTCGGGATCGACATAGCCGGGCTCTAAGCAGCACTTTAAGCCCTTAGAGGCCATCTTTTCAATCATCCAGTCCATGGCCGGGCCGGAATTGTTGATCCAGGTGGACCATTTACGCTCGTCGATGTAGCAGGAAGCGGAGTGCTTCTCTACCTTGGCGGCATGACGGCCTTCTTCGGTATCGGGCGTATAATTGATGCCCAGCTCTTTCTGCTTTTTGGTGCCGATGGCATGGTTGGAGCCGCCGCGGGAAATCGCGCGGGCGCCGGCGGAGATGACACGGACGTCCGCCCCGTCCTCTTGGGCGGATACGGCGGTACACAGGCCGGCCATACCGGAACCGACGATGATAATGTCATGGGTAATCGTCTTGGAAATCTTGCTCTCGTCAATCGGGTATTCCTCCGGCATGACCTCGAATTTCCACTTCATCTCCTGATAGCTGTCCGCTGTGAGGTATTCGGTCGTCGCCGGAGCCGGGGTCGGTTCAGGTGCTGCTGCGGCGGTGGTTTCAGGAGCTGTCGTCGCGGGCGCTGCCGTGGTGGCCTCGGCGCTTGTCTCAGCGCTGGTTTCAGGCGTGGCCGTGGTAGCGGCGGCCGGCGCCCCGCAGGCGGTCAGACCGATCGTGGCGGCGGTAGCGACCGCGCCCTTTATAAAGTCTCTGCGTGAAAGGTTCATTTTCTTTTCCTCCTCATGTTTTCAGGGCACGTTAAACACCATTACGGTGTTTGTTTCCCTTAGGCTTGGTGGTAAGGTTGTTTCTTCTTGCTTTTTTTATAACATAAAAAGGATTGTCAGGAAAGCAACAAAAAAAGAAAGAAGCCGCAACCATTTGTTGCGGCCAAATCAGGAAAGCCCCGGGTCACGGAGCGCATCGCGCAGCAGCAGGCAGGCTTTTTGCAGACGGGGATTGCGCTGGGTGTGGGCGGCGATGGCGCAGGTAAAGTAATCCATGTTGTCGGGGCCCTCGTAGGGGACCAAGACGATATCTTTTGTAAATCCGGGCATTGACAAGGGGGGCACCGGAAAAAGGCCGCGGCCCTGAGAGACAATGTCATAGATCAGAAGGATGTCGTCAAGCGCGTAAGCCGGGGCCGGTGTCCTCTCGTCGAGCCAGAAGCATTTTTGGTAGCCGTTCATATAGAAAATCATGGATTCGCCCATGAAATCCTCCGGTTTCAGGCAGGCTTTGGCGGCAAGAGGGTGATCCTTTCGCATGGCGATATGGATCGGGGAAACGGCGACGGTCTGCCCTGCGTCGATGCCGGCCGAAAAGCTCAGATGGGAGACGGCCATATCGACGGCGCCGCTCTCAAACAGAGTATGGCAGACCGCGTCGGTGCGGCCGATCAGCCGGAGGTCGAATTTTTTTTCATATTGATGCGCAAAGGCCTGCAGGCGCTCGTAAAAGTGCTGATGAACGGTCAGCGGGATTGCAATGCGCAGCTTCTCACGGTTGGCGACATGGAGCATCCGGGCGGTTAGGCTGTCATAGTCCTGTACGAGCGCCAGTGCCTGATCGTAATAGGAAAGACCCTGCTCGCTGAGCGTTACGCCGTTATGGGTACGGTAAAAAAGAGGATAGCCCAATTCCTGTTCCAGCTGAACGATCGCCTTACTCACGGCCTGACGGCTCACAAAAAGCGCATCGGCGGCATCCTGGATATTGTTGCAGCGGGCCGCTTCGATAAAATAACGGAATTGTTTGATGTCCATAGTAGTTCTCCTGTTTTTTCATGTTGTGCATGTATGAGGGGGAGATTGGTAAGCTATGTTACAATCATAACATGAGAGAGCATTTTTGATAAGCCCCGGACGGTAAAAAGATGACGGTTCTGCGCCGCCGTTTTTCGACGTACAATGAAGGGAGAGGCAAGCAGCGGAGAATGCGGATGGCAGTTTGGCGGGAAGGTTTGGCGGCGGTACTTGACTGGTTGAATCAAATATTGTGGGAGTGGCCCTGTATGCTGGTTTTATTTCTGGCGGCAGGGCTTTATTTTTCGTGGAGGACGGGCTGGTTTCAGTTCCGGCGGTTTTCCTGGTGGCTGAAATGCACCTGGGGAGCGCTGTTTCGGCCTGCCGCCGGCAGGGATGCAGGCCGGGACAGCGGCGCAGGGGAACCGACTGCCGCAAGAGCCGCTTTCGAAAGCGGGGAAACGGCCGCCGGCATCTCCGAGCGACAGTCGATTTGTACGGCGCTGGCGGCGACGGTCGGCACCGGCAACATCGTGGGAGTGGCGACGGCGATCGTGGCCGGCGGGCCGGGAGCCGTATTCTGGATGTGGGTCAGCGCTTTTTTAGGGATGATGACCGGATTTGCGGAAAAGGTGCTGGGGATTTTGTACCGTCATAAGGATAGCGAGGGGCATTATAAGGGCGGGCCGATGACGTATATGGAAGAAGGACTGCATGCCAAATGGCTGGCGCTTCTTTTTGCGGCCCTTTGTATGGCGGCTTCCTTCGGCATCGGCAATGTGGCGCAGATCCACTCGATGTCGGGAAGCTTAAAAGAAGCGTTTGGGATTCCGGCCTGGGTCACAGGCGTGGTGACGGCGCTGATTGTGGCCGTGGTCCTCTTGGGCGGAATTCGCCGGATCGGCGCGTTTACGGAAAAACTGGTTCCGTTTATGGTTCTTTTATACATGGGGAGCGCGTTGGTCGTATTGGCGTGTCGGGCCGGGCAAATACCGGGAGCTTTTGCGCTGATCCTGCGGGAAGCCTTTCGGCTGCGGCCGGCGATCGGCGGAGTGGCCGGCTACGGGATTGCGGCCGCCATGCGGGTGGGGGTAGCCCGCGGCGTGTTTACCAATGAAGCGGGGCTGGGAGCTTCGGTGTTTGCTCACAGTGCGGCGAATACGAAGGAGCCGGTGCAGCAGGGGATGTGGGGAATCTTTGAAGTATTTGCCGATACGATCGTGGTTTGTACGGTGACGGCGCTGGTAATCCTGACGACCGGACTGGCGCGGCCGGAGACGCTTTTAGGGCTTGACGGGGCGGCGCTTACGATGCGCTGCTTTACGGAGGTATTTCCCTGGGGCGATCAGCTGATTGCGGTAAGCCTGGCCCTGTTTGCCTTCGGCAGTCTGATCGGCTGGTCGTATTATGGGGAACGGGCAACGGAATATCTGTTCGGAGAAGGAGCGGTGCTTCTGTATAAGATGGCCTATGTCTTTGTGGTCAGCTTGGGGTCGGTGGCTTCGCTTTCAATGGTCTGGAAGCTGGCGGATGTTTGCAACGGATTGATGGCGATTCCGAACCTGGCGGCGTTGTTTTTGCTGCGCGGGCAGGTGACGGCGGCGTGGAAGGATTATGAGAGACGAGTCCTGAAAAAATAGAGGGGGATAGCTAATTTAAGTGGAGATCTTTGCTTAAAAGGCCTTCATAATCTTGTAATTCGTGAAACATGCCGTCAACAAGCACTTGATTGTCCTGTATCCGGTATACCATGAGAAATCGGTGCTTTTTA
>CANSWW010000081.1 GCA_947650845.1 uncultured Lachnospiraceae bacterium | reverse complement strand
GTTTTGGTGATGCCGGGCGCTACGGCGTTGACTCGGATGTGATATTTGCCGAGCTCGCGGGCCAGGGAACGGGTCAAGCCGTTGACGGCAAACTTGGAGGTCGGATAGCCGCTGCCGGAGGGCTGGCCGTAGAGGCTGACCATGGAGCTGGTGTTGATGATGACGCCGCCGTCTTGCTCGCGCATGATACGGGCCGCTGCCTGGCAGCAGATGTAGACGGCCGTTACGTTCAGGTTCATAATCTTTTCAAATTCCCCGGGCTGATAGTCGCACAGGGGGGTGCGGGAGGAGACGCCGGCGTTGTTGGCTAGGATGTCGAGACTGCCGAATTGGTCCTTTACCTGGGCAAAAGCCGCGGCGACCGCGTCGCTGTCGCATAAATCCGGGTACAGGCCCATGACCGGGTAGTCCGGGTTTTCGGCCTTCAAAGACGCCAGGGCCTTGTCCACGGTTTCTTGGCGGGAGCCGAACAGGGCGACGTTGGCCCCGTTGTCGAGGAACTTCTTTACGATGGCATAGCCGATCCCGCGGGTTCCTCCTGTTACAATTGCGGTTTTTCCTTTTAACATAGAAACTCCTTTCTTTGTTTGTGCCCGTGTTTTCAGGGCATATTATGCGCACTTGCGGTGCTTCTGGATAAATAAATAACGATCCTATTCCTCATTCTATGTGATTTCCCACGCCTTGTCAATCCTGTTTTTTGCAGGTTCATTCCAACGTCATGGTCTGCTCCAGCAGATAACAGCCGCCGCCCATCGCCTGAAAAGCAATATGGACGGAGAAGTGAAAGCCATTTAGCGAAAGCTCCTTCGCGGCGGCCGAGAGGAAGCCCTCTTCATAATCGCCGCTGTTGATGGAATCCTGTACGGCGGTGCAGAGCTCCTCGCCCCACAAGACGGCGGTTACGGTGGATTCACCGGGACCGGATTCCACGAGGGCGGTATGGCAGTGCTCATAGTACGATGCAAGATCATAGATTACATCCTCTTCGGAAAGGCCTAATGCCGGGAGGATTCCCAGCTCGGCCGGATGGCCGTAGAGCGCTTCGTAGGTAGAGCGCGTCCCGGTGCAGGCGGGCAGCCCGGCGGATTTTATATCGCGCGTGTGATCGGTAAGAAAGAATTCATCCGCCTGGTTATAATAGCCATAGGAAACCAGCCCCCACTCGGCTAAAAGCGTATCGTTCCAGGTCGGGTCGATATTGTAGTACTCTCCCTCCAGACAGACGATATTCCAGGCATGATCCTCTACGGAGCCCTGCGGACCGTCCTGATAGCTGACAGCGGTGCCGACGCAGTAATAACAAGGAATCTGCAGCTCGAGCATCAGATACTGGAACGCCCTGGCATAGCCGGCGCAGACGGCGGATCCGCCTACCAACGCACTGTAGGCATTTTGATTGTAGGGCGCATTTTCATCGTAGACGACACGCTCCAGAAGCCGGTCGTGGACAATGCGCTCGCTGGCGGCCGGATCCGAGGCCTGCCTGGCTTCGGCGAGGATCGAGGACGCGGCGCGCTCAAATTCCCGCCGGTTGGCGGCCAGCTCCTGCGCCAGATCGTTAAAATGCAGGATCAGCTCGACGACCTGCCCGTTCAGATGGCGGTACTCATAGTCGCCGTCCAGCCAGAAAAGACCGGGCTGATCATAATAAACGGCAGTCATAATGGCTTCGGCCTCCTCCTCGCTCAAGGGCCGGCAGGGTTCAAACGAAGCAGTCTGCGCGGCGGCATAGTAACAGACCTGGCGGTAGACAACCTGAGCATTTTCACTCAGCTGGCCGTAATATGGATAGAAAAGCGGATCGTATGTTACAGAGTCCCAAGTATCGGCGGTGCTTTCCGGCAGGCTCTGGCCGGGAGCGTCCGGCGTATCCGACTTTTCCGTCGACCGGGAGACGTTCGTCCGGTTTTCCGATAAGAGAGCCTCTATACCATCGGAGACCTGGGAGAGCTCGTCCTGAAGCTGTCTGGCCGCCCGGCACCCGCTGAGAGGAACTGCCAGGCAGAGAACCAGGAGGAAAACAAGGATATTGTGTTTTCGTTGTCTTTTCATACATTAAGAATAGTATACTTTTACTGGTTTTGCAATCAAAATTCGCCCGGATTTCACGGAATCTCCATAATATCCTCTGTTATTTTCCGCGATTATGTATTATAATGATATGATGATACCAGGAGGTGGATCGATGGACCATGAATTTGATAGGACAGAAGAACCGCTAAAGGAGCCGCTAAAGGAGCCGTCGGCCGAGCAGCTGCCCACGCCGGACAAACGCTTTTTCCGGGGATTTTTAGGCGGCTTTCTGACCGCTCTTTTGCTGGTGAGCGTCGTGGTGGGCGGCGCGGCGCTGGGGCGCTATATGGCAAGGCGGCAGGTCGAGGCAGAGCTTCCCGATCCGGGAAAGAGCCTGCTTACAGAAGAATTTATAGCGGAGGTAAACGCGGTCTATCAGCGTATCGGCCAGTATTTCCTCTACGACTTTGACGATAAAAAACTGCAGGACGGCATGCTTGCCGGAATGCTGAATGCGCTGGACGACCCGTATTCCGTGTATTATAATGAGAGTGCGCTGGAATCCTTTACGAATCAGACGGAAGGGGAGTACTATGGGATCGGCTGCGTCGTGAATCAAAACCGTACGACCGGCGTGATTACGATCGTAAAACCGTACATGGGCTCGCCGGCCGCTGAGGCAGGGCTTTTGCCGGGCGACATTCTCTACGCCGTAGGGGAGATCGAAGTGAGCGGCATGGATCTCGACCAGGTCGTGTCGATGATTAAGGGGGACGAGGGCAGCACCGTGCGACTGTCCATTATCCGGGAAAGCGAGGAGGATTTCCTCTATTTTGATGTCGAGCGGCGACAGGTGGAGATCCGTTCGGTCGAATATGAAATGCTGGAAGGGCAGATCGGCTACCTGGCGGTATCCTCGTTCGACGGGGTGACGCCGGCTCAGTTCCAGGCGGCTTTTGAGGATTTGAAGGCGCAGGGAATGCGGGGGCTTATCATTGATATGCGCGATAACGGCGGCGGTCTTTTGACCGCGGTAGAAGAAATGCTGGATTACCTGTTGCCGGAAGGGCTGATTTTCTACGCCAAGGATAAGGCCGGCAACCGCTATCTGGAATACGAATCCGACGCGGCCGCCGCTCTCGACGTACCGCTGGCAGTGCTTGTCAACGGCAATACGGCCAGCGCGGCCGAGGTGTTCAGCGGCAATATACAGGATTTCGGCGTGGGAATTTTAGTGGGAACGACGACCTTTGGCAAGGGTATCATGCAGAATACCTATATGACAAACCCGCAGGGGACCCGGGCGGTCAAATTGACGGTGGCGGATTATTATATCCATTCCGAGCGTAATATCCACGGAGTGGGTCTTACGCCGGATGTGGAGATCGAGCTTTCCGAAGAAGCGGCCGGGCAGGCGGCGCCTGACAAGGAACAGGACAATCAGCTGCAGGAAGCCCTGCGGCGGATACAAAAGCAGCTTCCGTAAGAACACGGCAGACACAGAGGGAGGATAATACGGATGGAATCACAGGAAGTTTTTCGGATTCTTCAGATGAAGGAGACACAGGATAAAAATCAGATTAAGACGGCCTACCGCCGTCTGTTAGTCCATGTAAATCCTGAGGACGATCCGGAGGGGTTTAAGCGTCTGCGGGAGGCGTATGAGACGGCGCTCTTTTTGGCGGATCAGCCGGGGGAGAAAGAGGAAAAAGAACGGGATACTTCGCCGATCGGCTTGTGGCTTGAGCGCGTTGCCGAGATCTACGCATCCTTTGAGAAGCGGACGTCGCCGGAGTGCTGGAAGGAGCTTTTGCAGGATGAGCTGTGCCAGGCGTTAGACACGGCGGATGAGGTGCGGGAACGGCTGCTGGTGTTTCTGATGGATCATTTTCGGCTGCCGCAGGAAATCTGGCGGATTTTGGACCGGGAATTTATCATTGTCGAACAGAGGCAGCAGCTTTTGGAAAAATTCCCGCGGGATTTTATAAATTACGTCTGCTTTGAGGTGGAGAACGGCGGATTTATCGATTTTACCCTCTTTGACGGGCCGGACCAGGCGGATTATGACCAGTATATCGGCATATACCTGCAGACAAAACGACTGATGGACGGCTGCATGAATATGCCGGGCATCTATGAAGAAGCCCCGTCCGGGGAAGAGCCGGAGAGCGAGGAGACGGCGAACCTGAAAAAGACGTTGGCCGAGGCAAACGATTTGCTCACACAGCTGGACGAGTCCGAGATCTATCATCCCTTTGCCGATGTGGAACGGCTGCGGATCGCACGGCGCAAGGGACAGAAGGAGGAGACGGAAAAATACGTGCAGACCCTCCTGCTGCAGCAGCTGACCAACCCGTATGTTGTCTTGCAGTGCGCGGCGGCGCAGGAATATCTGGGCGAGTATACGCAGGCCCGGGCCAGCTATGAAGGACTTTTGCAGCAGCAGCCCGATAATTACCCGGCCAGCGTGGGCCTGATGCGCTGCCAGATGCAGGCGGAGGAATGGGACGCGGCCAAGGAGCGGATTATGGATCTTCTGGATATCAGCAAGAATGATCCACAGCTGCTTGACAGCATGCGCCAGGTCAACAGCCATCTGATCCCGCGCATGGAAGCGCGCTTGGCGGAGGATCCCGAGGATTGGAATGAGAGGATCGAGCTGGGCTGGTGTTATTTTCAGGAGGAGTGCGCCGAAGAATGTATTAAGCTTTTGAATGAACGGCCGCTGCCGCCGGAGCATCGCATGGATTACTGCAATATGCTGAGCCGCACCTATATGATGCAGAAGGATTACGCTAAGTCGATGCCGCTTATGAAGGAATGGCAGGAGCGGATGATGGAGATGCCGGACAGCGACGACCCGGAAAAACAGAGAAAGAAACGCCGCATCGGTTATACCTTTTACGCGATTGGCTACTGCTGCCAGGAAATGGGGCGGCAGGACGAGGCGCTGAAAAATTATGACGAGTCGCTCAAGTGGGAAAAAGACGAGGATATGCTGCAGTCCTACATGATGGCGCGGGCACAGCTTTTGTGCCGGATGGAGCGCTATGAGGAAAGCGCGGATGCCTGCGACAAGCTGATTGAGCGCAACGAGCAGTATATGCCGGCGTATGTGTGCCGGCAGGAGTGCAGCTATCGGATGCATCGGGCGCAGGCCGTGGTGGACGATTATCATCGGGCGATCGAGATTTATCCGGCCTATCTGCCGCCCTACCGGATGGCGGCCAAGGTATTCTATTTTTACCGCCAATACAAGAACTCGATGGAAGTCATTGAGGCGGCCAGAAAACAGGGGCTTACCTGCGCGGAGCTGGATTTCTACGAAGCCCGCAACCTGCGCTACCTGGCGGAGAAAAAGGAGGATTTGCAGCGCCCGAAGGAGCTGTGCCGTTCGGTCATTGACTGGCTTCAGGAGAACGACCCGGAGCGGGAGCTGGATTTTGGCGAAGATCGGATAGAAGAAGCGGAAGCCTGGAAGGAACTGGTTTTCTGCTACATGGATGCGAAGGAGTGGCATGACGCGATGGGCATCGTCGGCGAAGCCCTGCGCCACTTCCCTGGTGAGGACGGGCTGCGCTACGCTAAGGCCGGGATTCTGAAGGGGCTGCAAAATTATAAGGAATCGGAAGATATCTACCGCCAGCTGATCAAAAACCAGCCAGATAATTCGGTTATTATGGGGCAGCTGGCCGACTGTCTGGAAAAGAGCGGCAAAAAGGAAGGGCTGGAGGAGCTGTATAAAAAGATTTTGGAAATCGACCCGGACGAAATTCGCGCCCTTTCCCGCCTGATGCATATTTATCAGGATCGTTTGAACGATGACCGGGACCTTCGCCATCTGGAACCGGCGATGAAATTAGCCGACCGGTTGATAGAACTGCGGCCGCAGGCGTATTATTATATTGAGAGAGGGCTTCTTTTGAGCGATGCCTACCGCCTTACGGAGGCGAATGAGGATTATAAGAAGGCTATGGAGCTGGAGCCGGATAATCTGTATGCCCACAATAATATGGGCGTCAATTACCAGCATATGGACCGCTACGAAGAGGCGGAGGCGCATTACCGGCAGGCAATTGAGCTTTTGAAGGAGGACGACAAGAGCATTTTGCCGTGGAAGAACTTGGCGGTGCTGTACATAATCCAGGGCCGCTACGCGGAGGCGCTTCAGTGCATGGGGGAGAATGAAAAGCTGTTTCCGGGGCGCGCTTCGTTCTATATGGACCGGGCTGAAATCTATGAGCGCATGGGGCGTTACCGGGATGCGATTCAGGAGCTGGAGAGGTATTTGCAGGATAAGGATTCGCGTTCGAAGCGCGCGCAGGTGGATATTGCCGACGATTATGCGTCGCTGGGCGACATGCGCGAGGCGCAGAGGCGGTACAAGAAGCTGCTCAAGAAGTATCCGAACGATGCCTGGGTGGAGCGCCAGTACGCGGAGCACCTGATTGATGTGGCTCGCGATTATAAGACGGCTTTTGGTATTTTGCAGAACCGGCTGGCAAACGAAGGGGAGGAGAACGATTCGACGTTCCAGACGCTTTTGATGATGCTGGAGGTTTGCTATTATTTGAAAAAGCAGAAGGAGCTGGTTCGCTATTATGCGCGGGCGAAGCAGTATCTCTTGGGCTTGCCGCAGAAGGAGGAGAGCTATGTGGGGATTCTGGCTTCTGCGCCTTCGTATTTGTTCCGGCTGGGCGAGATGTATTTGTACGGCGGGGAGTGGGCTAAGGCGGAGGAGTGCTTTACGCGCATGCTGGGATGCCGCCGCTGCGATTTCTGCCATTATGGCGGCTGCTATGAGGCGCAGCTGGGCATGGGGCTTTTGCGGCTGTTCCAGAAACGTTTTGAGGAGGCGGAGGCGTATTTGAAGCGCTGTCTGGAGATCAATCCTCACAATGCGACTTGTAAGTATTACTTAGAGAATAGAAGGAAATGGTAAGGAATGATTATTGGAATTGATTTAGGAACGACGAACAGCCTGGCGGCGTATTTTACGCCGGAGGGGGCGCAGCTGATCCCTAACCGTCTGGGCAAGCATTTGACGCCTTCGGTGGTGAGCATCGACGAGGAGGGGCAGATTTTTGTGGGGGAGACGGCGCGGGAGCGGATGCGGCTGTATCCGTCGAGCGCGGCTTCGGTGTTTAAGCGGAGCATGGGCAGCGACAAGGAGTTTGTTCTCAGCGGGAAGAAGTACCGGGCGGAGGAGCTGTCTTCGTTTGTGCTGCGTTCTTTGAAGGAGGATGCGGAGGAGTTTTTGGGGGAGGCGGTGACGGAGGCGGTCATCAGCGTGCCGGCGTATTTTAATGACAGCAGGCGGCGGGCGACGAAGCGGGCGGGGGAGCTCGCGGGGCTTAGGGTGGAGCGGATTATCAGCGAGCCGACGGCGGCGGCGATTGCGTACGGGCTGTACCAGGAGAACCGCAATACGCGTTTTTTGGTGTTTGACTTGGGCGGCGGCACGTTTGACGTGTCGATTTTGGAGTTGTTTGAGAATATTCTGGAGGTGCGGGCCGTGGCCGGGGATAATTTCCTGGGCGGCGAGGATTTTACCGACGCGCTGATTAAGCTTTTCTGCGAGACGCAGGGGCTGAATCTGCTGGAGATGGATTTGAAATCGCTGGAGAGTTTGTACCACCGGGCGGAGGAGTGTAAGCTGGCTTTTTCGCAGTCGAATGTCTGCAAGCTGAGTTTTTCGTACCAGGATAAGGTGTATGAGCAGACGATCAGCGCGCCGGAGTATGAGGCGGCCTGCGGGGATTTGCTGGAGCGGATTCGCCAGCCGATTAAGAGGAGTCTGAGCGACGCGGGCGTGCGCTTGTCGGAGATTGACAAGGTGGTGCTGGTCGGCGGGGCGACGAAGATGCCGATGGTGCGTCATTTTGTGGCCAAGCTGTTTCGGCGGCTGCCGGATGCGTCGGTGAATCCGGATGAGGCGGTGGCGCTGGGCGCGGCGATTCAGGCGGCGATGAAGGAGCGCAACGCGGCGATTAAGGAAGTGATTTTGACCGATGTTTGTCCGTTTACGCTGGGGACGGAGGTCGTGCGCGAGGTCGAGGAGGGGCGCTACGAGGGCGGGCATTATTGTCCGATTATTGAGCGCAATACGGTGATTCCGGCCAGCCGCACGGAGCGGATGTACACGATCCGCGATAATCAGACGCGGATTACCGTGCAGATTTTGCAGGGGGAGAGCCGTTTTGCGCGCAATAATCTGAGCCTGGGCAAGCTGGAGATTGATATTCCGAAGGCGAAGGCGGGCGAGGAGCCGGTGGATGTGACGTATACGTACGACATCAATTCGATTTTGGAGGTCGAGGTGAAGGTGGTTTCGACCGGCAAGACGGTGCGCCAGGTGATTAAGAGCCAGTTTACGCAGATGAGCGATGAGGAGATTGAGCAGCGGCTGAAGGATTTGTCTTATTTGAAGATTCATCCGCGCGATCAGGAGGAGAATAAGCTGCTTTTGCTGAAGGGGGAGCGGCTGTATGAGGAGAATGTGGGGAATAAGCGGGTTTTGATTGAGCAGGAGCTGAATTTGTTTGAGAAGGCGCTGGACAGCCAGGAGGCGGCGCAGATTGCTCAGGCCAGGAACCGGCTGCAGTCGTTTTTGGAACGGATTGAAAAGCAGTGAGGAGGATTTTTGGGTATTTGAGGCCTTACCGGCTCCGCATGGCTCTGGGCCTGGCGATTAAGTTTACCGGAACGGTTGTGGAGCTGGCGATTCCCTGGATTCTTTCTTATATGATTGATGTTGTGATTCCTTTGAGGGACGCGGGGCGGATTTATTTGTGGGGCGGCGTGATGTTTTTGTGCGCGGTCGTTGCTTTGGTTTTTAATATTACGGCTAACCGTATGGCTTCGCTGGTGTCGAGAAACGCGACCGAGCAGATTCGTAATGATCTGTTCGGCCGTGTGCTTTATTTGTCGAATGGGCAGATGGATGGGTTTACGCTGCCGTCGCTTACGTCGCGGCTTACGACGGATACGTATAATGTGCATCAGATGCTGGGGATGATGCAGCGTCTGGGGGTGCGCGCGCCGATTTTGTTTTTGGGGGGGATTTTGATTACGTTGACGCTGGATCCGGTGTTGACGCTTACGATGTTGTCGGTGATGCCGTTTATTGTGGCGCTTTTGGTGTTTGTGAGCCGGGTCGGGGTGCCGATGTTTACTAGGCTGCAGGAGAGGATCGACCAGTTTGTGCGGGTGGTGCGGGAGGATGTCTCGGGTATCCGCATTATTAAGGCGCTGTCAAAGGAGGGGTATGAGCGGGAGAGGTTTTGCGGGTATAATGAGGCGGCGGCGGAGCAGGAGCGGCGGGCTGGTTTGGCGATGGGTGTGTTGAATCCGGGTGTGAATTTGTTTTTGAACGCGGGCATGGTGCTGGTGCTTTTGGCGGGCGCGGTGCGGGTCGGGCGGGGACAGGTGCAGCCGGGCGTTTTGATTGCGTTTTTGAGTTATGTGACGTTGATTTTGAATGCGATTATTTTTGTGTCGCGGATGCTGGCGATTTATTCGCGGGCCAGCGCTTCGGCGAGGCGGATTGCGCAGGTGCTGGATTGTGAGCGGGATTTGGAGACGTTGTCAAAGGAGGAGGCGGCGAGGCTGTGGCCGGGGGATGAGGCGGAACCCGGGGGAGCGGCCAAAAAGGAGGCCGGGGGTTTGCCTTACATAGAGTTTGACCATGTGACGTTTTCGTATCATAAGAAGGAGCCGAATCTGCGTGAGCTTTCGTTTTCGCTGGAGCGGGGGCAGACGCTGGGGATTTTGGGCGCTACGGGGTCGGGAAAGTCTACGGTGATTCAGCTGTTGCAGCGTTTTTATGATGTGGATGAGGGGGCGGTGCGGATCAGGGGGCGTGATGTGCGCACGTATTCGCTGGAGGAGCTGCACGGGTTGTTTGGCGTGGTGTTTCAGAATGATTTTATTATGCGGGATACGATTGCGGAAAATATCCGTTTTGGGCGGCCGCTTTCTGAGGGGGAGGTCCGGCGGGCGGCGGAGTATGCGCAGGCGGCGGCTTTTATTGAGGAGAAGCCGCGGGGCTTTGAGACGGTGGTGGCGGTGAAGGGCGCGGATTTGAGCGGGGGGCAGAAGCAGCGGCTTTTGATTAGCCGGGCGCTGGCGGCGCATCCGGCGATTTTGGTGCTGGATGATTCGATGAGCGCGCTGGATTACCGCACCGACGCGGCGCTGCGGGGGCAGCTTAGGGAGCATTTTGGCGATACGACGGCGGTGATTGTGGCGCAGAGGATTAGCTCGGTTTTGCATGCGGACAGGATTTTGGTGCTGGATGAGGGGCGGATGGCGGGGGTTGGGACGCATGAGGAGTTGATGGGGAGCTGCCGGATTTATCAGGAGCTTTGCCGGATTCAGACGGGAGGGGGGATGGAGCTTTACATTGCCGGCTATCACATACAGATAGCAAAGGAATATAAGATT
>CANSWW010000080.1 GCA_947650845.1 uncultured Lachnospiraceae bacterium | reverse complement strand
CCACAAGCCGTCGTTGTAGGGGGAGTTCCCGTGGAAGTCCAGATGGAACCAATCCTTGAACGGAGACGCTTCGCGGTTTTTCAGCACGTCCTGGAATGCAAAGAAGCCGCGGCCCGCATGGTTAAACACCCCGTCTAACACGACGCGGATCCCGTTTTCATGCAGCTTCTTGCAAACCTTGGCAAAATCCTCCTTTGTCCCCAGACGCACGTCCAGCTTCCGGTAATCCCTGGCATTGTAGCCATGGGTATCCGATTCCAGCAGCGGAGAAAAATAGACGGCGTTGGCCCCGGTTTCCACAATATGAGGAATCCAGTCCAATACCTTCAGAATCCGCGAATTTGGCTGCCCGTCGTTTTCAAAGGGAGCCCCGCAGAACCCCAGCGGATAGATTTGATAAAATACACTTTCATATGCCCACATACAAAATGCTCCTTTCCTTATTTCTGCCCGTGTTCTCAGGGCATGATGGTACACCCTTGTGGTGTTTCCTTATTTTTGCCCGTGTTCTCAGGGCATCTTGGCATACCCTTGCGGGAGTTTCCGCCATAGGTTATAATGAACACAAAATTATTATATCCCACGAGGAGAACGCCATGAAGATCACTTATATTTCTCACAGCGGCTTTGCCGTAGAGCTGCCCGCCGCCACACTGGTCTTTGACTACTACAAGGGCCCGCTGCCGTCGTTTCCGGTCGAAAAACCGCTCTTTCTGTTTGCGAGCCACCAGCACAGCGACCATTTTAATCCGGAGATATTCCGCCTGGCCGCCCCCTACCCGAAAAAGCAGTTCCTGCTCTCGCACGACATCGCCGCCGCCCGCAAAAAATTTCTGCGCTCCGGTGTCCCGGAAGCCGATTTTGACCAGGCGGTTTTTCTCAAAGCCCACGAGACAAAACTCGTCTCCTGTCAGCCGGACCCCCTCACCGTCACCACGCTTCGCTCCACCGACGCGGGCGTCGCCTTTCTCATCACCTGCCACGGCCTGCGCATCTACCACGCGGGCGATCTGAACTGGTGGCTGTGGAAGGGCGCTTCCAAGCAGGAGGCCGGCAACATGGCCGCCAATTTCAAACGCGAGCTGCAGGCTCTGCGCGGCCTTTCCCTCGATCTGGCCTTCGTCCCCCTCGATCCCAGACAAGAGGAATACTACAGCCTGGGCCTCAATTACCTGCTAAAGCAGACTGCCGTCCGCCATCTGTTTCCCATGCATTTTTGGGGGGACTACTCCGTCATGCCGCGCTACCTCGCCGAATTTCCCGAGCAGGCGCAGCGCACGCAGTTTCACGTCATAGAGAAAGAGGGGCAGATCTGGGAGCTCTGAGGCGCCCTTCGGAAAAGAAGCAGCCGTCCGCCTGTGCGCAACCGCTGCTTCCTATTTCTTATTCTCTCCCATCCTGCATGCGCCGGGCCGCGCATTCGAAACGACACAAGCCTGTGCCAAATCCGTTAAAACATAAACTCATACTCGATTCTGTGACGGTAATTGTCCCCGGCCCGCAGTATCTTAGGCTCCAGCTCCGGCATATTGACCGCATTGGGGAAGGACTGACACTCCAGGGCGATGGCGCAGTCCTCCGAGGAGGTCACGCCTCCGGCCAGCGTAAAGCCGTCGCCGATAAATCCGCCCGTATAGACGACCATACAGCGCCCGGTCGAGCTCTTGATGCGTACGCCGCGCCCGCTGGCCGGGTCGCTCAGCTCTGCCAGCACCTCGCCGGCCGCCGACGCCTCCCGGACGTCAAACGCGTGATCGAGGCCACGGGCCTTCTGAATCTGCGCATTCTGCGGATCCGTCTCAAAGGCGTCAAAGAGAATCCGGGCCTTCCGATAGTCAAACGGCGTCCCGTCCACCGGCGCCAGAGCCAGCGGAAGATTCCGTTCATCGCTGACCATATAGGACGGCGCCGCTACATAGAGACAATGTCCCAGCGCGGAAGCGCCGAAATTACCCGTAAAGTTCCAATAGGCGTGATTCGTCATGTCCACGTAAGTATCCCGGTCAGACACGGCGCTGTAATCCACGGTCAAACAATTCTCGGCATCGAGCTTATAGGTCGCGGAAAAGATACGGTTGCCGGGAAAGCCCTCCAAATCCTCCGGAAGCACCAGCGACAGACCCACCTTGGCCTCGCCGTCCCTGACACAGGACTGCAGAACCGTCCATTCCAGGAAGGAAGCGTTTACCTTACCGCCATGCAGGCAGGTAACGTCGTTCTCATTGGGGGTAAGCGGATAGATCTTATTGCCGATGGCAAAGCGGCTGCCGGCAATCCGCCCCGCCACCGGGGCCACCGCCGCGCCGGCGAACAGCCCGTTGCCCGCGTAATCGGCCGGATCGGCAAAATTCAGACATACATTGACACGGCTTCCGTCGGCCCCCGGCAGCTCCACCCGCTCGATCGCCGCCCCCATGGTTCCGATCTGCACGACCATCCCCCGATCATTTTCCAGCCGATAGCCCGCTACCTTCCCGCCTCGTTCCACTCTCGTAATCTGCAAGTCCTTCTCCTCCTTCGGTTTGTATTGTAAGCCTGTATCCTAGTGTCGCGACCGGATTATATCCGGCCAAGACACTGGTATCCCTGTCGGATTATATCCGTTCGCAACATCCGTGTGCGTTCCGCACGATATGCAAACGGCGCGCTTAACGGATAAAATTGGTGCGCTCCGGCTTTTCCTTTTCCGGAAGGCCAAACCGCTCCTTTCCCAGCGCGATGCTCTTCATCAAAAACGTCATATTCCTGGCCAGGGTCCGCATGATCTGCAATCCTTCCCGATCCCCCTCTGCCTCGCCGGGCATCCGCCCATGGATGCTGTTCCAGTATTGGCTGGAAGCCACCGGCATTCCGGAAATCGTGAAGAACTTGTTCAATTCGTCAAACGTCGCCGACAAGCCGCCGCGTCTGGCCGCCACCACGCTCGCGCCGACCTTCATTCTCTTGTCAAAGGGCGTGCTGTAAAACAGACGGTGCAAGAACGCGACCAGCGTCGCGTTGGCCGAAGCGTAATAGACCGGGCTCCCGATCACCAGACCGTCGCAGGCCTCGAATTTCGGCGCCGTCTCGTTTACCAGATCGTCAAATACGCATTTTCCCTTCTTGCTGCAGCTATAGCAGCCGATACACCCGCGGATGTCCTGCGCCCCGATCTGCAAAAGCTCCGTCTCGATCCCTTCCTCGGCAAAGATTTTTTCCATTTCATGCAGCGCGGTATATGTATTCCCCTTGGCATGAGGACTTCCATTGATTATCAATACCTTCAATTTCCGACTCCTCTCTCAAATCAGTCCTCTGTCACGGCACAAGGCCTCTACGCTTCTGTCATAAGTCGCTTCCGCCTCCTTGGAAAAGAAGCAGCCGGGCACGCCCTCTCCATGGTCGCGGTGATGCGCCACACAGGCGCAGCATTTGCCATGTCGCGGACAATCATAGGTACAGGGGCACGGTCTGTGGTTATCGCAATTCGCCATCTTCAATCACTCCTTTACACAGGTACTTTTTAAAACAGAAAGCCGGGGATTTTTATCGATCCCCGACTTTTATTATACTGCCGCTTCAGGCATTCTGCAACCGGATTTTCAGACAATTTGTTATTGGCGTGTCACAAACTCATACGCCGACTCGCCGCCCAACATACCGGAGGTAAAAGCCCAGCCCATGCCCGCGCCGGTACCGGTGTACATATCGCAGTACAAGGTGCTGCTGGCATCGCATCCGACCGCAAAGAGGCCGGGGATCGGCTGGTTCACTTCATCTAATACCTTAAACTCGTCGTTGATGACCAGCCCGGTCACGGTCCCCAGGTTGTTGCAGGTCGATTCCACCAGATAGTACGGGCCCTCGCCGTAGGCCACCAGATACTGCTCCGGCTTCAGGTACTGGCTGTCCTTGCCCGCCGCGCAGTAGCTCTCGTAATCCGTGAAGGTCCTTACAAAGGTATCCACGTCAAAGCCGGCATTGGCGGCCAGCTCCTCGATCGTCTCCCCGTAGAAGCCCCATCCGCCGTCCACCATGTCCTTCATTACCTGCTCCACGCCCTCCCACGGCGTGTCAATCTCATACTCCGGCGCGTATTCCGGAGGCAGGCCGGGCTTGCTGTCCACGCCGATCGCGGCCAAGCCGCCCTGCTCCAGCTTGTCAAGTGTGGACTGGGAAAGCAGCACATAGGTATATCCGCCGGTAAAGGCCGCCGCGTTGGACGCCGCTACCGCGGTGTTATTATTTCCTTCATTGCGGAAACGGGCGCCGGTCGCACTGACATTCAAAAGCGAGGGCACATAGCACAGGATCATCGGGTATCGGGTATGGAACAGATCATAGCCCTTTAAATTGGCCGTCGCCAGCGTCTGGTGCAGCATCAGGCCGCCGAGATTGGTCGGCACCTTCGCGCCGATCTCCCAGGCCATTTTCATGCCCTCGCCCCGGGCCGTGTACAGCCCGCCCACGACGCCGTTAAAACCGGTCAGCTCCTGCACCCAGGCCGCGTCGCCGCCGAATCCGCCGGTGGCAATCACGACCGCCTTCGCATTCACGGTCAGGACCGACCCGTCCGCCCGTTCGCACACCACGCCGGTCACCGCGCCGGTATCGTCGGTCAGAAGGCTCTTCGCCGTCGTTTCTTTGTAGATCGCCCCGCCGTTTGCCGTCACCGCCGTTTCCAGCATCGCCTCGTAGGCCGGCATTCTCTGATCATAGTCAAACAGCATGTTGAAGCCGGCGCCAAAGGCCGGGAAATTGAGCATTCCAAATCCATGGTCATTCAGATAATCCACGGCACGGCCCGCGTTATCAATATATTTGCGCAGCAGGCTGCCGTCTACGCGCCAATGCTCATAGGTGATCCATTCTTCAAAGTATTGATCCTTCAGCGTTTCCACGTCTACATTCGCTTCTATGTCCGCCTTCGTGCCGTACGCGGTCACGCCAAAGGACTGCAGGCTCGCGCCGCCCAAGATCGTCGTTTTCTCAATCAGCGCGACCTGGGCTCCCTTCTCTCCTGCCGCCGTCGCCGCTAAAATTCCGGAAGCGCCGGCTCCCACCACCGCAATATCGACCGTAATGGTTTCATCCGCGCCCTTTTCCGCCGGGACTTCCGTCCGAAAATCCGCCGGATTGCCGCCCGCTTCCTCGATGCATTTCTCTACGGCGCTGCGGATGGCTGCGCTCGTGATCGTCGCGCCCGCTACCGCGTCCACCTGCGTGGAATTTGTTTCGACAATCTTTTTCTCTATCGCCGGAATCGCGGCCGAGGTGTAGACGCTCGTTTCCATATGGTCCGTCACTTTTACGGAAGAAATCCGTTTGTCCTTGATTACCGTTTCCACCGTAACATCGGCATTTCTACCCTGCACGGTCGCCGTATACGTGCCGTCGTTGATCGTGATCTCGCCTTGTGTCGGCGCCTCGGTCATCTCTTCGGCCGCCGTCTCGGTCGCACCTTCCTCGGTCGCCGCGGCGGTCGGCTCCGCACTTTGCGCCTGCGTCTCAAGGGCCTGCGTCTCAAGGGGCTGCGTCTCCTGGTTTCCCGCGCATCCCGCCAGACTAAACGCCAGCGCTGCGGCCAGCGCAAAAGCCAGCCATCTTCTTGTTTTTTTCATGCTTGTTTGATCCCCTTTCCTATTTTCCACAGCCCTTTAAGGCTGTCATATAAAGAATAAACCTTGCAGTAGCTGCAAGGTCAAGACTTTCACAATATTTTTTCGATCGGCGCAAATAATTTGATATAATGAACAATTTCTTCCTCAAACTCCGGCAGCAAGAGGACCCCGATTAAATCGCCGGCCAGACGGCACCCCTCTTTCTCGACATACGATAAAAGCGGCTCCACCTCTCTTACTGTCAGCTCCTTTTGCGGGCTTCGCACAATCGTTACGGCCATCGGCGCTGTCCGATGATACTCGCCAAAGCGCTGCAGCTCGGCTTCCACCGGCTTTCCTTGTACCTGTTTGGCAAGGATCCCTAAGCCCCAGTCGAAGGTCAGCCCCTGCGGCGAGCGCAGGCTTTCCCGGCGAATGCGCACGGTCATGCGGGTCCAGGGAACCATGCTTTGGAGCGTTTCCACCGCCTGTTCCTTTTCCTTGCGTTCGATCAGATCATTTTGGCGCGTACCTGTCAGCCGGTAAAAATCCTCGCCTTCGGTCTGGATCCAGCATTCTCCCGGCTTCTGTTCGATCCGCTCAATCTGCGCCGCAAAATAGTCCACCTGCTCCTTCAGGGAAAGCAGCTCCTCGATCCGCTGCTGCAAATCCTGCGATTTTTGCCGGATCCCCCGACCAATTGTCTTTAAATCCGAGGACGCGAAATACTCCTGGATTTCGTCCAATGAAAATCCTAACGCCCGGTACAAACGGCAGTACAGCACACGCCGAACATCTAAATCCGTATACCGCCGATACCCGTTTTCCGCATCCCGTTCCGGCTTTAAAATGCCAAGCTTCTCATAATAACGCAGGGTTTGCGCGTTGACCCCAATGATTTTGGCAAATTTTCCGACGGAGAACTCTCCCATCTCTGTCTTGCTCCTTTTCCCATTCCGTAAAGTTCCCGCAAAGAGAGTTATTCTTCGCGCTCCCCCTGCCCCTTCCACGCAAGGACCGCCCGCAGTCGCTCCCCGGCCGCGGCCTCCGCGCCCTCTTTGCCCGGATGGTAATAGCGCCGCCCCCGCATCGACTCCGGCAGGCACTCCATATGCGTAAGCTTCACATCGGTATCGTGGGCGTACTCATACCGTTCCCCGTAATGCAGCTCCTTCATAAGCGTAGTCGGCGCGTTGCGAAGCTGCAGCGGGACCGGCTCCGCCAGCTGCTGCTTCGCGTCCAGCTTTGCCCGTTCATACGCCATATACAAAGAATTCGACTTCGGGGCCATCGAAAGGTAGACCACCGCGTGCGTCAAATGGACGCTGCACTCCGGCATGCCGATGAAATGGCTGGCCTGATAGGCGTTTACCGCTACGTTGAGCGCCTGGCTGTCCGCCATTCCCACGTCCTCGCTGGCGAAGCGGATCAGCCGCCGGGCCACGTACAGCGGATCCTCCCCCGCCTCCAGCATCCGCGCCAGCCAGTACACCGCCGCGTCCGGATCGGTGTTGCGCATAGATTTATGCAGGGCGGAAATCAGATTGTAATGCTCCTCGCCGTTTTTATCGTACAAAAGCGCCTTGCCGCCGATGCACTGGTCGACGATCTCCCGCGTCACGGTCGTCCGCCCGGTCTTATCGAGAATGCCGTTCGTCACCGCCATCTCCAGCGTGTTCAGCGCCGTGCGGGCGTCGCCGTTTGCAAACACCGCCATCGCCGCCAGCAGGCTCTCCTCAATAGAAACCTCCAAGTATCCAAATCCCTTCGGGCTGCGAAGCGCCTGCGTAAGCAGTGCCGTTATATTCTCCGTCGTCAAGGCCTTCAGCACAAATACCTTGCAGCGGGACAAAAGAGCCGCGTTGATTTCAAAGGAAGGATTCTCCGTCGTAGCCCCGATCAAGATGATGCTGCCCCTCTCCACATAAGGCAGAAAAGCGTCCTGCTGCGCCTTGTTAAAGCGGTGGATTTCGTCTACGAACAACAGCGTCCGCAGGCCCATGCGGCGGCCGCTCTCCGCCCGCGCCATGACCTCCTTGATCTCCTTGATCCCGCTGGTGACCGCGCTGAAATTGACAAATTCCGCGTGGGTACGCCCCGCGATAATGCTGGCCAGCGTCGTCTTGCCCACGCCCGGCGGCCCCCAAAATATCATAGAAGGGATCTGATCGGAATCAATCAGGCGGCGCAGCACCTTGCCTTCGCCCAACAGGTGCTCCTGGCCGACAAATTCCCCGAGCGATTCCGGACGCAGACGGCTGGCCAGCGGATTAGCGGTCTTGCGGTCGTCAAAAAGCGAGTATTGCTCCATATCGTATCTCCTTTCAAGACGCTAACAGCAGTCCCAGCTATAAAAGACGTCGTCAAACCGACGCTTTGCCAGCGCCTCCCGGTTGATAAAAAAGCTTCCCACGCCGCAGTCGCCCCACAGGATATAATCGCTCAGGCCGTCCATCTCCGTATCCATCTGCAGCAAAAGCGTATCGTAGGGGCTGTCTTCCCCCCGCGGGTCCTGCTGAGTAAAGCAGGGACGGCCCAGCATATGATGGCCCGTAGGATTTAACATGTCGCAGACATACTGGTATTCGTCCCTCTCAAGCGACCGATAAAGGCTTTTCCCCGCGGGAAGCGACAGCCCCTGTTCCAAAGCCGCTTCCCGAAACAGCCCCTCAAAACGCGGATCGCCGTCCCACAAGCAGCTCCATCCCCGGCCCAGCCGCAGGGCGTAGGCTCCCAGCACCGGCGTCCCCTCTCCCTCGCCGCTCACCGGAATCGCAAGCGCCCGCAGCTGCTCCTCCGTCACCGTATCATCCACTCTCTCATGCCAGACCACCCGAAAGCCGTCCTGCACCGCAGGCTCCTGAAAGCTCGCTCCATATATCTCGTCCGGCCGGATAAAAAACTGCAGCATGCCCTGCTTAGGAAGCGGTTCGGGGATCACGCCCGCCTCCGCCTGGCTAAAATGAATCTGTGCCAGCAGCATCAGAGGACGGCCGGACGCATCCGTCGGATAAGGCCTTGACAAATCCCAGTAGGGAAGCCCGCCGAATTTGCTGTCAAAAAGCCCCGGCGTCTGCTCCTTGCAAAGAGAAAGCGCCAGGCATTCCCGCCCCGTCCGTTCCTTCATAGCCTCTACCGCCGCCCGGAGCCGGCGTCGGCGCTCTGCCAGTTCCGACGGCAGCTCGTCCCCCTCCTGTAAAAGACGCACGGCAAACGAGATTTCGCCCTCCCCGTTCCCCCGCCCAAAGGCCTCCTCCTTCAGCTGGCGGTAGCTTACCTCGCGGCCCAGCTGGTTTCCCGGCACGAGCATCAGCGAGGGCTCAAAGCTCTGCCCCTTTACCTCCGGAAACACCTGCGCGAACACCTTAAAAAAATCAATCAGGCGATCAAAATTTTTATGTATGAGATAATTCGGCAGACTCTCGCCCATAAAGCTCTCCCGCCGAAACAGCTTCCTGTCCTGGCCGCTGTTGATCTTCAGAAACTTACCGGTATCCCACACAAGGAAGCGGACCGACTCCCGTTCCTCGTTCAGGAGAAAGGCGACGTACTTTTTATATTTGCAGGCATCCTCCTTCAGCAGCACGAGACGGCGCGTTTGACGCCGCTGATTCAGAGAAGCCGTCTCCGTCCACTCCCAGCGAAAAACCAAACGGCTCGCCTTGTTAAGCAGAAAATCGTACAATCGCTGTTGCACCGTATCAAAGCCAATGCATTCCGACCGCTCGCTTCCATCCTTATTTTTCTTTATCTCGATCATCTTAGTTTCCATCGACGCACCTCACTCGGTCTTTCGTTTCTTTGCCTGAATCCGCCGGTTGACCGCCAGGACGCTCCCGGACGGCAAAAGCTTCGCGGCCGCGCAGGCCAGGCGGTTGGATGCGCCCGGTACGATCAGCGTCTGCCGGCGGCGCATCCCCTCCAAAGCGGCCCGGGCCACAGTCTCCGGATCGGCCCCCTTTACCGCCGCCCGGATGCCCGCCCGCTCAAAAAAAGGCGTATCCACCGGACCCGGGCATAGCGCGCCTGCGTAGACCGGGCTGCACCTGGCCCGCAGCTCCTTTGCTACGCCGCGGGTTAAGCTCACGACGTATGCCTTGGCCGCGTAATAGGCCGCCATATAGGGGCCGCCCGGCATCAGACCGGCCGAGGAAGCCACGTTCAGGATCCAGCCGCCGCCCCGCCGCTCCATATCGCTTAGAAACAGCTTCATTAACATATGGACGGCGCGGCAGTTGACGGCAAGCATTTCTGTTTCCTCCGCCAAATCCGTATCGCCGAATTCCCCGTATACGCCGAGCCCGGCGCTATTGATTAAGACGCTTACCGGACGGCGGCGGTACGCTTCGTACAGACGGCGGCATTCGTTCTGCTTCGACAAATCGCAGGGAAAGATTTCTGCATTCCCGCTGTGACCGCCGATTGCTTCGGCTTTCTTGCCGCGGCCGCCCACGGTTTCGGCCCTTTCGCCGTAGCTGTCGATTGCCTTGGCCGCCTGCCTGAGATGGTGCTCGTCACGACCGACCAGAACGACACAGAACCCCCGCTTTGCCAGCTGCCTTGCCAGGCAAAAGCCGATGCCGCTGCCGCCTCCGGTCACGATCGCCAGACGCCGCTTTTTTTGTTTATTTTCCATATTCCAGATCCTCGCTCAGCTTTACACCTATTCCCTGTTAGTCTAGCTCGCACTGAAATATTTGTCAATCAAATCCGCTTTTCATCCACCATCCGATACAGCTTTTTCAACGCGTCCCGAATCCCGCCTACCTCATCGATCAGGCCCTCCTTCACGGCATCCTCGCCGATCAGAATCGTGCCTAAATCCTTCGTAAGCTCCGCCGTGTTCATCATCATCTCTTCCAGACGTTTCTGCGAAATTCGGCTGTGGGCGGAAATGAATCCGGTAATCCGGTCCTGTGTCCGCTTAAAGTAATCGTAGGTCTGCGGCGCGCCGATCACCATGCCGCTCATGCGCACCGGATGGATAATCATCGCCCC